>JBOFTL010000579.1:0-9697 GCA_051652045.1 Microcoleus sp.
GTGCCAAGAGTGCCCGCCCTCTTAGGTAGGGGCGGTGCCAAGAGTGCCCGCCCTCTTAGTTGACAGTTGACAGTTGACAGTTTGTCAATAATTAATAATCTCTCAAATTCGCCCCTACAGTTTTTTATACATACCTAAATACATACTTACAATAAATTATATGGATCGATCGCACTTAAATACTGTAGAAATTTTAGCAAGATGGAAAACTGGCGATCGCCCGATCGACCGCGAGTTAGAATTGCTAACAGCTTGGGAACTTGCAGATACAGCGCGATCGACCGCTTTTGGCATTACTTCGGAAAATGTTGCTGCTGTTGTTGAAACCAAAGTCGATCTATTCTTTTCTCTGATTGACGAACTGCACAGTTTTCCGCTAAAGCCAGGTACTTTTTTAGAGACTTTGTGGAATTTTTGGCTGCCGCTGGCAATGCAATTATCGGCTGAGAAACAAGGTTTGGGTCGGACTTTAATTCAAGGAATTTTAGGCGTGCAAGGAACTGGTAAAACTACTTTAGCGAAAATTTTAAACTCGATCTTAGGGAAATTGGGATACAGCACGGTCAGCCTTTCTTTAGACGACCTTTACAAGACTTACGCCGATCGCTTGCAACTGCAAAAACAAGACCAGCGTTTGATTTGGCGCGGCCCGCCCGGTACTCACGATATCGATTTAGGAATAGCAGTTTTAGACAAATTGCGCTGTTCTAAAACTGGGAAATCAGCATCTATTGAAAATTCTCAATCTGGTTTAATTAAAGATGGCAAAAATCAAAATATCGAAATTCCCAGATTTGACAAATCGGCTTGGGGAGGTGCGGGCGATCGCACTACTCCAGAAATAGTTTCCGGTGCGGACATAGTATTATTTGAAGGTTGGTTTGCGGGAGTGCGTCCGATAGAAGAAGCGCGATTGAATGCGTTTTTAGCAAGCGCGCCGTTTCCGATCCTGACAGAGGGCGATCGACAGTTTGCTCGCGATATGAATGCTCAACTATACGATTATTTGCCTCTGTGGGAACGCTTGGATAAATTAATAGTTTTGTATCCGCAAGATTACCGCAGTTCCAAAGTTTGGCGCGATCGAGCGGAACGGGAAATGATAGCGACGGGGAAATCGGGAATGACAGAGGATGAAATTAATCGGTTTGTGGAATATTTCTGGAAAGCACTGCATCCCGAGTTGTTTATTAAGGCTGCGATCGAAAGCAATACAGGGGCAGATTTAGCAGTGGAAATTAAGGGCGATCGAACTGTCGGTAAGATTTATCAACCGCGCATTAAATAATATCGAGTTTTATTTGTTTTATCTGCAGTTCGATCGTAGCTTTTACCTCAATTTATGCGATTTATCTGATTTTAACACCCTAAAGAAAAGGGGATATTCCAATTCGTAGGTTGGGTTGAGCGTAGCGAAACCCAACGGATTAGCCTATTATATTTTATTTGTATTCCCAGTCGCGCTGGTGCGGTTAATTATCAAGAGGGTATTCCAATTCGTAGGTTGGGTTGAGCGTAGCGAAACCCAACGCTTCTGTACCCAACAACTACAACTAATAATTATCAACAGGGTATTCCATGTCGATTTGGTTTCACAATTTCTGAAGTTGGGTTTCGTTCCTCAACCCAACCTACAACTACAACTAATAATTATCAAATCGGTATTTATCGATCGATCTCAGCATTTGGATCAAATACATTCACGAGCGAAACTCCTTTTTTGCGCGATCGCGTACACAAGCTGATATAATCCTAAATTTGTGAGAAGCTCAGAGCTTCCCACCAACAATCTCAAATCCCCAACCTAAATTGATAAGTAAGTCCACCTAAGTAGGTAGGTGCAAATAAACTGAAAAGCTTACTGGATCGACATTCCCTATCTTAGATTGTAGGTTGTAGGTTTTAGGTTTAGTCCCTATTACCTTCCTTCTTCCTTCTTCCTTCTTCCTTCTTCCTTCTACTTATGACTCAAAACTACCGCATTACTTTGTTACCGGGAGACGGCATCGGCCCTGAAATTATCGCTGTAGCGGTAGATGTCCTCAAACTTGTCGGTCAACAATTAAACATCGGCTTTGAATTTCAATCGGCTTTAATTGGCGGTTCAGCTATTGACGAAACAGGCAATCCGCTGCCAGACGAAACTTTAGAAAAGTGCAAAAACAGCGATGCAGTATTGTTAGCTGCGATCGGCGGTTACAAGTGGGATAATTTACCCCGCCAACAACGCCCGGAAACAGGATTGTTAGGACTGCGCGCCGGATTGGGATTGTTTGCCAATTTGCGTCCTGCAACTATTTTACCGCAATTAGTCGATGCTTCTTCATTAAAAAAAGAAGTTGTTTCAGGCGTAGATATTATGGTAGTGCGCGAACTCACCGGCGGCATTTATTTCGGCAAACCCAAAGGAATTTTTGAAACCGAAACCGGAGAAAAACGCGGTGTCAATACAATGGCTTACACCGAATCAGAAATAGATAGAATCGGGCGAGTAGCATTTGAAACAGCTCAAAAACGCGGCAAAAAATTGTGTTCTGTGGACAAAGCTAATGTTTTAGACGTGTCGCAATTATGGCGCGATCGCATCATTTCCCTCTCCCAAGAATACCCCGATGTCGAACTTTCTCACCTCTACGTTGACAACGCAGCCATGCAGTTAATCCGCTGGCCGAAACAATTCGATACCATAGTCACCGGCAACCTATTCGGAGATATTTTATCCGATGCTGCTGCGATGCTAACCGGTAGCATCGGAATGCTACCTTCTGCAAGTTTAGGCGCATCCGGGCCCGGAGTCTTTGAACCAGTACACGGTTCCGCACCCGATATTGCAGGACAAGACAAAGCAAATCCAATCGCCCAAGTTTTAAGCGCAGCAATGATGCTGCGCTACGCTTTAGATCGGCCGGAAGCAGCAACTAAAATCGAGGAAGCAGTCGTCAAAGTTTTAGACAAAAATTACCGCACGGGCGATATCATGTCAGAAGGCATGAAACTCGTCGGTTGCAAACAAATGGGCGAAGCCTTAATCGAAGTTTTGGAAAATAGTTGATAGTTGAGAGTTGAGAGTTGGTAGGGGCGGTGCCAAGAGTGCCCGCCCTCATAGTTGAGAGTTGAGAGTCGATCGAATTTATCTGCGTTTATCTGCGTTTATCCGCTTTTATCTGCGGTTGCAAGTTGATAGTCGGAAAGCGAAGCGTCCGCCTTAGCGGAATCGTTTCTCCAATCAAAAATCTCCAATCAAAAATCTCCAATCTCCAATCTTACAAATCTAAAATCCAAAATCTAAAATCGATTATGTGGGATAAAATAGCGGCACGCATCAGCGAAATCACGGCAGAGAAATTCCAAATAGAAAGTCGCAGTTCCGTCAGCGGTGGTTGCATCAACCAAGGTTATACTATTAGCAACAATTCCCGAACGTACTTCGCCAAATTAAATCAAGCTTCCCAAATTGCCATGTTTGAAGCCGAAGCTTTAGGTTTGCAGCAAATGGGCGAAACCCAAACAATTCGAGTACCCAAACCGATTTGTTGGGGAACCGAAGGAAACTCAGCTTATATTGTATTGGAATGGCTGGATTTAGGAGGACGAGGGGCCGATCGCCCTTGGGAAGAAATGGGCCGCAAACTAGCTGAAATGCACCGTTATACCCCCCCAAATCCGCACGGGCACGGGAGCACCGCCCCTACAAGAGGGGGAAAAGAGGCTGATTTTGGTTGGGATATTAACAATACGATCGGCTCAACTCCTCAAGTTAATAATTGGACTGCTGATTGGGCAGAATTTTGGGCGCAACATCGGATCGGTTATCAGTTAAAATTAGGCAGGCGTCGGGGCGGAAATTTTCCTCGCGGGGAAAGCTTGCTAACAGCTATTCCTAAATTATTAGAAAATCATAATCCTCAACCTTCTCTCGTTCACGGCGATTTGTGGGGAGGAAATGCTGGGATTACTGCTGCGGGAGAACCAGTGATTTTTGACCCGGCGGCTTATTGGGGCGATCGAGAAGTCGATATTGCGATGACGGAACTTTTCGGAGGATTTTCTGCAGCTTTTTATCGGGGATATCATGAAGTTTGGCCGCTGGATTCAGGCTACGAAAAACGCAAGACTCTTTACAACCTTTATCACATTTTAAATCACTTTAATTTATTCGGTGGCGGCTATGAATCCCAGGCAAATCAAATGATTAATAAAATTTTGAGTTATTGAATGTTGCTCGGCATCAGAGTAGCATTTGGTAACGATTAGATAGATTTGATGTTTGACGTGCGCGATCGAAGATATCCGACGCCTTGCGTGCTAACTGTTAAGGTATTTACCGTACAATAAATGATAATAAATTTGGGTTGATTCTTTCGATCGATCGGCGGTTTCAACAGCCCAGTCATAGGGAATATCTCAGCCAAGTTTGAGGCGAAATATTGCGATATCTTACTGAAAAGTGCTATAATAAAAAATAAAAAATGAAATCTTGGAAATATTGCATCGAGTTGGGATTGATAGCGATATGTTCGATCGCCCTCGCTGAAAAATCTTTAGCTACTTTACCACTACAAGTAGGAGTCTATCACGGTGGCGGTTCTCGATACATTCAGATAGCTCAAAAAGCAAATAGGATCTGTTTCAAAGGCTTTTCTAACAACGGAGTTACCGTAGCTTCCGTTACCGCAGATCCCAAGCGTCAAGATACCTACAAAATTAACGGATTCGACGGTACAATTCTATTACAGCAAGATCGAGATACTCTCTTGTTTGGTCAGCCAAATCAGTTAATTAAGTATGCCGCAGATTTGAGTTTTCCCAGAGATTTAGATGCAGATTTGCAGCAGTGTCTGAATTCCGATCGACCATTCTTTAAGCAAAAATCTGGCGGTCGAGGTTCTCGATCCGGTTCGTAGTGAGGACTTCAGTCCTCAAATTCCAAAGGACTTCTCGATCGACCCAAAAAATGGGTATCGA
This sequence comes from Microcoleus sp., assembly GCA_051652045.1. GTDB lineage: Bacteria > Cyanobacteriota > Cyanobacteriia > Cyanobacteriales > Microcoleaceae > Microcoleus. Next base: position 4,966 of record JBOFTL010000579.1, read on the forward strand.
ATGACTCTATATCGAAAATGCAATTTCGATCGATAAAATTATTGAAACCTTCGATCGCTTGTATTACCAATTACCAATTCCCAATTATCAATTCCCAATTACCAAATTAACTGCGATCGTCCGTAAATGTTGCGATCGCTATTGAAGATGCCAACAGCTACGGTCATGCGCTACTCTAGCTAATAGACCGAAGAGTGAAAAGTAACTCTCGGGCTGGCATGATATTTGTCGCCCAAGAGTTATTGAAAAGGTAAATAGACTGCGGTCATTAGTATTGACATATGAAGTTGCGATCGTTCTTTTCTATTCTCATTGCGGGCGTTTTGGCACTTTTAGGATTGAGTGCGGGCGGTTTTTACTGGCTGACAACTCACACTCCCCTCAATTTGCTTGCCGGCGGGCCGACAACTACTCCGGCTGCTGCTGTGTTTGTTCCCAAACAAGCACCTTTGTTAGCATCGATGTTGGTAAATCCCGATCGAATTGAATCCTTACGACAAATTTTTACTAGCCCCGAAGAAAGAAGTCGATCGCACGCGGAATTTGCACAGATTAAAAAAAGTCTTCTCGGCAATACAGGCTTAGATTACAGTCGGGATATCCAACCTTGGATCGGCGATGAAATTACTCTGGCGATAACAGATATAGATTTCGATCGCGACAGCAGTAACGGCAAGCAAACCGGGTTTTTGATTGCTGTTGCATCGCAAAATGTCGATCGCAGCCAACAATTTCTCGACTCCTATTGGAAAAAACAAACTGCTGCTACCAAATCGGTAAAGTTTGAACAATACAAAGGTATCAAACTAGCTTACAAAGAGTTACCAGAAACTCAAACAAAACCTAGGGCGATCGCGCAAATAAATCCGCTGTTACCAACCAATTCCGATCGACCGCCCAGTTTTGCGACTGCTTTAGTTAGCAGCAGTGCCGATCCTGAAAACAATCACAATTTCGTATTATTTGCCAACAGTCCAAAAGTGCTGCGCGATGCAATTAACAGCGTGCAAGCAGCCAATCTCAATCTCAACAATACCGCGAGATATCAAACCGCATTGCAGCAGCTAACTCAAGGCAGAATCGCTTTAGTATTTGTCAATCTCTCCCAGTTAGCAGATGAGAAAATTACCTCACAAACAGCAGAAACAAATTCTCCAAGTTTCTTAAACTCTCTAGCAATAACTGTCGGGATAAATCGTCGGGGATTGCTCGCTCAAACAGCTTTAGTTACCGATCGCCAGCAAACAGCACCCCCCGCACTTTCAGAACCGGTATCAGCCTTGCAATACATTCCACCAACGAGTCCTCTGGCGATCGCCAGCACCGATTTGCAGCATCTTTGGACTGAATTTTCATCTTTAATTACTACCAACCCAGAACTCTCAAAAACGCTCGATCGCGCGGTGGCAGACTTTCAAACAGATTGGGGCATCGATGTTGAGCAGGATATATTTAATTGGGTAAAAGGTGAATATGCTTTAGCTGTTTTGCCCGGTACCGCAAATAGTGCTGACTGGATTTTTGTTGCCGAAAAATCGCCAGATGCCGAGAAAGCGATCGCCCGTTTAGATGAAATTGCCCGCAGTAAAGAATACAGCATCGGCAGCTTTACCCTCAGAAACCAAAAAATTACTGCTTGGACGCAATTGACAACTAACTCAAATCTCGAGCGAAAAACTCAGGGGAAAAGCGCGATCGAAACTGAGGCAAAAGGAGTTCGAGCTACTGTTGGCAACTACGAAATTTTTACAACATCCGTAGAAGCAATGGACGAAGCACTAAAAGCGGCTGAAATAGGTTCTTTAGCAGCCAATGAAAACTTTCAAACCAGCATCGAACCGCTGCCGCCATCCAACGACGGTTATTTTTATTTAGATTGGCCGAACAGCCGGGGAATTTGGGAGAAACAAGTACCGCTATTTCGGTTAATTGAACTGTCGGCAAGACCGCTCTTCGATAGCTTGCGATCGCTCACAATTACCAGCACCGGACAAGTAGAGGGAGTACGCAAAGCCGCGATATTTATGCGACTGCAATAGGGCGATGAGAGCGGACTTAAGTCCGCACTACAAACTCATTTTATTGCAGTCGATCGACTCTCTGGTTTTTTCGATCGAATTCGCAATTGCTATAATATGACAAAATTTGGATGCAGGCAGAGATTATGACAGCAACAAAAGCAAAAACTTGGACAGTTGCAGAATATCACCGAATGATTGAAGCTGGTATTCTCAATGAGGACGATCAAATTGAACTGCTCGAAGGTAGAATTGTTGAAATGAGCGCACAAACTCCACCTCATGCTGCTACAACCCAGCGATCTTCAGATTATATTAAAGAACTACTTGCCGGACAAGTTCACGTTCGGACGCAGTTACCAATTACTTTAGCAACTTCGGAACCGGAACCAGATATAGCTGTTGTGGCGATCGATCCGAATGCTTACGCTACTCATCATCCAACTCCTGGCGAAATTTTCCTGTTAATTGAAGTCTCTTACTCAACTTTACCAATCGATCGCTACGAAAAAGCTCCGATTTATTCGAGAGCAAATATTGCTGAATATTGGATTTTGGATGTAGTCGATCGCGAGGCATATATTTATCGAAATCCGGGGTTGCAAGGCTATCAATCTGAAGTTGTGCTTCAGGATAATGCTATAATTAGAATGCTAGCTTTTCCTGAAATAGAAATTAATTTTTCGGAACTATTTTTGCCCGTGCCATAAGTTCGTAGTGAGGACTTCAGTCCGCCAAATTTATTATAAAAACTCCTCGATCGTACCGAACCGAGAAATGCAGGCGATTGGTGCTTTGATGCGGAAGTTAGTGCATTGGGCTTTTGGGATTGGAAAATCCCAAAAGCCTTTTGACCCTAATTATGCGATCGCTACCTCTGGACTTATCTTGACACTATCTACAGGCTATTGAAAATGAGGACTGAAGTCCTCACTACAAACCTTACTTATTTATGCCGCATCAAGTCCTACCTATTTCCTCTTTGCCGCCGCTTTCTTCTTCGCCTCTTTTTCAGCCTTCTTAGCCGCTTTTTCAGCTTCCATTTTAGCTAACTTTGCCTGTTCCTTTTCCTCAACAATTTTATCCAAATAGTAATGGTAATCACCGAGATAGGTCCGAAACTCCCCATCCCGAATTTCGACAATTTTGTTGGCTACTTGCGAAATAAAATAGCGATCGTGCGAAACAATAATCACCGTACCGTCATAATTTTGAATCGCCTCTTCCATCATTTCCTTCGCCGGAATGTCCAGGTGATTGGTAGGTTCGTCCAAAATTAGCAAATTCACGGGTTCCAGCAGCATTTTTGCCAAAGCAAGACGCGCTTTTTCACCACCGCTTAAAGCGCCGACTTGTTTGAAAACAGTTTCGCCGGTAAACAAAAACCGTCCCAACAAAGTCCGAACTTCTTCATTTTTCCAATCAGGAACTTCATCGTGAATCGTTGCCATCACAGTTTTTGTCAAATCCAAAGCTTCCGCCTGATTTTGTTCAAAATAACCGGGAATCACGTTGTGGCTGCCCAATTTTACCGTACCTTCCGTAGGTTTTTCCAAACCCATAATCATCCGCAGCAAGGTAGATTTGCCCGCGCCGTTAGGGCCGAGAAACGCAATGCGATCGCCCCTTTCAATTAACAATTCCGCTCCCAAAAACAGGATTTTGTCGCCGTAGGTATGCACCAAATCTTTAATTTCTGCTACTTCGCGACCGCTGCGGGGTGCCGGGGGAAACCGAAAATGCAAAGTTTTCAAAGTGCCAGTTGGCGCTTCAATCCGTTCGATTTTGTCTAACTGTTTTTCGCGGCTTTTAGCTTGAGTGCTGCGAGTGGCGCTGGCGCGGAATTTATCAACAAATGCTTGCTGTTTTTCTAGCTCTTTTTGTTGGCTTTCGTAGGCGCTGAGTTGGGCTTCTCTCGCTTCTGCCTTTTGCAGCAAATAAGACGAATAGTTGCCGAGGTAAGTGCTAGAAACTCCGCGTTCGGTTTCGACAATTTGAGTGCACAGTCGATCGAGAAATTCGCGATCGTGCGATACAATTACCATCGGGGTTGTCAGCCCTTTCAGGTAAACTTCCAACCATTCGATCGTTTCTAAATCCAGGTGGTTGGTAGGTTCGTCCAGCAGCAGGATATCGGGTTTTTGCAGCAGAATTTTACCCAAACTCATCCGCATTTGCCAGCCGCCGCTAAAAGCGCTGACAAGTCGATCGCCATCTTCAGGATCGAATCCAATTTCTGGTAAAATTTTCTCGATTTGAGCTTCCAAACCGTAGCCGTTTAAACCTTCAAATTGTCTTTGCAACCGATCCATTTTGTGAATCAATTCGTCGAGATTTTCTGGGCTGGCGGCTTCAAGATCTCGGTGCACCTGCGTCAGCGATTCGTGCACTGCGTTGGCTTCACTAAAAGCGCGCCAAAATTCTTCTCTGACGGTACGAGTCGGATCTACTTCAAATTCTTGGGAGAGATAGGCGATGTGGAGGCTGGCGGGGCGAATGACTTCGCCGGATGTAGGTTCCATTTCGCCGGCGATAATTTTAAGTTGGGTGGATTTGCCAGCACCGTTAACGCCGACTAAGCCGATGCGATCGCCCGGTTTGACTTCCCAGGTGACATCTTTGAGGACGACGCCTGTGGGGTAAATTTTACTGATATGTTCGAGTCGCAGCATTATGGGGACTGAAGACTGGGAAGTTTAGCGGCCGATCGGATG
>JBOFTL010000580.1:0-7026 GCA_051652045.1 Microcoleus sp.
ATTTTTGACCCCTTTTTCACCACGAAACCTATCGGTAAAGGTACAGGCTTAGGTTTGTCGATTAGTTACCAAATTGTGACCGAAAAACACAATGGCACAATCTGGTGTGATTCTACGCTAGGAGAAGGCACCAAATTTGTGATTGAAACCCCAATTTGCCAACCCAAGCCAGAGTTAACTCGATCTGTCGAATATTGACTATTTAGTATTAAAGGTTGGCGGTACTATCTAGTATCATCCCCATATTCGCTGGACGAGACTCGCGACGGCGACTGATTTCTGCTAGGATTTCTGTTACAGACTTTTTACGTTTTGCAGAGAGAGATTTTGTCTTTGTTTGCAACCCAGTTTCTAAAATTGCGATCGCAAACGCACTAATCGATCGATTTTGTGCCGCTGCTAACTCTTGCAGTTTTGCATACAATTCCTCGGGGATATTTTCTATTTGCAGGGTAGCCATCTCTTAAACTTCTAGCACAGTTTTGTTAAATTAAAACTCGGATTTGAGACAAGAATCTGTTGGCGGGGGCGATCGTAAATGTACGAATTTTTAAAACCTATAGATTAATCTATATCGTTCAACTTAATTGCTGCTTCAATCTCATCAGAAAATGCTTCAGCATAAGCCCAGGCATTTTTCAAGTCGCTAGCACTAATATGCGGGTAATCGGCTAAAAGTTGAGCGTCAGTTGCACCTAAGCGGCGAGATTCTAGCAGTCCCCAAACAGAAATTCTAGTTCCTGCAATTCTAGCATTTCCGCCGACTGTGCCGGGAGTTTTTTCAATTCCTTGCCAGGTGTTGGCTAAACTTTGAGCTAATATTTGTATCGCTCGAGCTTTTTGGGCAGGAGTTAGGGAAAGCAGTTGCGGTTCTAATTCTTTTAGTGTCATAGTCGTCGATCGGGGTTTTGCTGCTGGGAATGTAGGATATATATTATATCGAGCTTTTTTTGTAAAAATGTTGCACCAATCTCAGAAACCGGGTTTCTGGCAAAAACTCTGCGTAAAAGCCCATATTTTTCGTCAGAAACCCGGTTTCTTGCTCGATTATTGAAAATGATGCAATATCTTATTACAAAACGATTATCAATTCTAATGACGCACCTACTTTAACTATCAACTGTCAATTATTAGGCAAAGACTCCCAAAAAGGCCGCTCTTCTCCTTTCCTAACTGTATTAGTCGCCGACTGCACGTTGCCTTTCAATTCTTGATAGTACCTGTCATCCAGGAAACTCACATTTACCCCAAAAGGAGATAGCAATTCGCGCAATCTTTCCTGAGTGAAATCCTTACCCTCAATTATCGCGCCGCGCGGATTGGAAACTAACAAATTGCCATTGACAGGCACTGAATTGATCGCATTCGGCCACCAAGCATAACCGCTGTAGCCAAACATTACTGGAACTTGAACTATTTGGTCGTCTGCAAGGCCAAACTCTCTTTTCAATTTCTCTAAAATTGGAGTAAGTCTTTGCTGTTGCAAATTTAGATTGTGTTGGATTAAAGCTCGATTTTTCAAAGCAGCACTGACAGTTGTTTCATTGCTCAAACCCCGATTGATTTTCACGTCGCCGTAACCTTTGCCTGCTAGCTCTTCTAACAGTCTAACTCCTGCTTCGGGACTTGCGATCGCCATGATAAATCTTCCGGCTGTTTGAGTGGGAATAAAGTTGATAATTTCATCGACTTGGCGAGTTAGCAACCAAGAAGTATCGATATCTACAGGCGGCCCTTGAATTCTTTGAGCTTGGATAAAATCAATTACCGCCGGATTGAAACTATTATTGCCGGAATTGCCGTAATAAATTCGACCCATTGGATGTCCGGGAATCGGCGGGGTTACTTGCAAATTGCCGTAGCCGTTTGACCATTGAGTTAAGGGGTTTTCATCGCGGGGACTGCTAATTTTAAATACGCTCAAATCTTTCTCTTTCGGCCGATCGTTCGCGTTTTCGCTATCGCTTTTGACAGCTACTTTAAAAGTGCTGATTCCCGAGGTATTGGGAATTTGAACGTAGCCATTTTTCTGAATATCTTGCAACCAAGCTCGATCGCCCTGAATAACTTTTACTTGCGCGCCTGTAGGTTCTACTGCTTGTTTTAATTGGGAAATAAACTCGCTGTTTGCCACACCTCGATCGCTCACTTGAATTTCTGTAACTGGTGCGTTATTGGCTGGCATCATCCAAGGAGTGACGCCCATTTGGATGGAATTTGTGGCGATTTGTTGGCCGTTATCTACAGCAGTTGCTGTTAGATTAACCAAGCCGCTCCAATTGCGATTTGCAAATTGTTTTGCTTCCAATCCTAACACGATTTCTTTGCTAAAAACCAGAGGTTGAGCGCCGGATATATCTACAGCTTGCCAGCCGTTACCTGTCTTCTGAAAAACGTTGATGTGAGGTCTGGCATCGAGGTCGGTCGTAATAAATAATTGAGAGTTTTTGGTAAAATTATCTGACAGTTTTAAATGCACTTGAGACATCATTGCCGGACGGCGGGGAGTGCTAATTTTTGCTGCTTTCCAAGTAGGTATTTTCGGTCGATCGCCCTTGGTGCGATCGTCAAACAAAATCAGCGCGCCTTTAGATAACGACCACTGTTCTTTTCCCGCTTCATCTACTTCATTAATCGTACCATCTCTGTTAGTATCCCCTGCAAAGAAAAAGCTGTTCGGCAAAGCAGCAGGCGTTTCTAGGGACGGGGTGGCTGTTGCAGTTGGTTGCGGACTTAATTCGGGAGTTGGTGTTAATTCAGGAGTTGGTTGAGGAGTTAGTTCGGGAGTTGGTGTTAATTCAGGAGTTGGTTGAGGAGTTAGTTCGGGAGTTGGTTGAAGAGTTGGTTGAGAAGTTGGTTGAGGGCTTTGTTGCTGATTTTTCTCTTGTTCTAAGCGTTCGAGTTCTTTGCGAGCTAATTCTTGCCTTTCTAATTCTAAACGTTCAAGTTCTTTTTGAGCTAATTCTTGCCGTTCTTGTTCCTGTCTAGCTGCTTCTTGTTTGGCTAATTCTTGCCGTTCTAATTCTCTTCTCGCTGCTTCTTGTTTTTCTAATTCTCTTCTAGCTAATTCTTGTCTGGCTAATTCTTGCCGTTCTAACTCTTTTCTCGCACGTTCTTGTTTTTCTTGCTCTTTTCTTGCTAATTCTTGTCTGGCACGTTCTATTTTCTCTTGTTCTAGTCTGGCACGCTCTCTAACCTCTTCTTCTTCAGCTTTAATTTTCTCGATCGAACGTGCGACTTGCAGTTCGTAAGTAGCCATCGTGAGGTATCCTTGATATTCGATCGTTTTGTCGATCGCGCCCTCATTCAAAAACGAGTCGTGAGGAATTTGCCGCAGCGTATTGACAGCCGATTGCCAAAGTTGTTGTGACTCTTTCCAAGTAGCAGAATTAGGATTGGGATTGCGCCCTAGCACAGCAGCTCGATCGGCTATTTTAACAGATTCATCCCAATAAATTTTGGCTGTTTCTTCTATTTGAATGCGGCTTTGAACGTTTTGCAGTTGCTGCGTCGCTGTTTGAGATTGCCGCTGCTGGATTTCTTGCTTCCAAACTTCAATGGAAAACGGGTTGCTGTTGCGAGTTTTAGCTAGGTTATCCAATTCTAGTTTAAGCCGATCGCGCACTTTGTAGAGTTCTGGCAGCGATTGCGGGGATGCGGTGTCTGACTGTCGCCCGGAGATTTCGAGTTGGTAGTTGAGGGCAGGTTGAGCCAGCGTAGCGGGGACAGCCACCCAAATGATGCCGATGACAGTACCGAAAGCATTGATAATGGCGATCGCAATATATTTAACCAAGCGCATACAGTTAATCCTCAGACACCCAATTGATTTTACCCAATTCGGGGATAAATGCAAAATTAAATTGTAAAATTTTTGGGTGAAGGGGGGCGATCGGCTTTTTTCAACTCGAAGGACGGTTCACTCGAATCAGTTTACCCTTCAAAGTTTCTTCACGAGAAATAGCCTCATCAATGCCTGATGCCAACCTTTCTAAATTTCGGTGAGCATACTTTATAAAGGATGCAATCTACTGTAATATTTTAGCTTAAATCAGTATAAAGACGCGCCATAAATCATACTTCCTGCATCATTGCTTCTGCTATATCTAACCTATTGCAGCAATTTCAGAAACCGGGTTTCTGGCAAAAACTGTGCGTAAAATCCGATATTTTTCGTCAGAAACCCGGTTTCTACCTCGATTGAGAAATGTCAGAAACCGGGTTTCTGGTAAAGACTCTGCAAAAATCCGATATTTATCAGTCAGAAAAACGGTTTCTTGGGGTCGATCGAAAATTGCAAGATCCCAAATATATCTAACATATTGCACCAATGTCAAATTTCTATTGTTATACTTCACAGATTTTCAATGAACTCCTCGACTGTGACTTGTGCCTGTTTGAGAATGCCACTCAACGTATCAACCTTCAAGTCTTGATGCACGGGAACAACACAACCAATTTCGCCTTCTTCGGCGATTTCAACCGCCCTTTGACTTTGAATCGCACAAAAAATTCCAATTACCAACTCACAAGCAGCGGCAATCCAGGCCGGAAATCTGCCAATTTTCCCTGCACTTCTCCATCAAAACCGATTTCAATGCAATACTCCGAACCCAGTCGCAATTTAAGCTGATTTGTAGCAATTACTGCTTGCAATTCTGGCGACGGATTATTGGCAGCAGGACTGACTAATTCCACACGAGTAATTTCCCGAAAACCAATGCTATGTTCCAGTGGCTGCAACTTTTCTGCAGGATACGAATCTGGACGTTTCCCCCAGGGAATTTGAAAAAGCATCGGTTCAGTCAAAATCTCGCTGTTTGTTCCTACTGCAATACTCACGTTTTCTGGTAAATAAGGCGGCTGATAAGCCCAACTAGAAAATGCAATTGTACCCTCAGATTCTCCAGTCGATCGCAAACAAATCCCAAACGGACACGCGCCATGATTTCGATCGCGCGATCGCTCCCAAAGACAAGTACGATAAATTCGATCGGACTGCGCCTCTCGGGCATCGTAAACCCACAACAATTCCAACATCGCGTTGTGGAAAAAGAAACAGCGATTGGTCGTACCTTGTCCGCGATGAACGCGAGATGAACCTTCAACTAAACCGAAGGATAACAGACGATCGGCATCGATCGCGCCAACATCGGTAAATATAAATAGATGGTCGAATTCAAAAGTCATAAGAAGAAGGAAAGCACGACACGGATTTTGACACGGATACACGGATGATTATCGATCTTGTATTATAAGTTAGAGGGAAGAATGAAGAAGAAAGAATACTTATACATCAAGCTTGTTAACAACCTGGAGCTTACGTTTGATTAGAATGGTTTACTTAGTTTTCAAGGTGCGATCGAGAAAAATTTATAAATCTCAATCATCAATCCTCAATCTTAAGTCGTTACAATTCTCAATCCTCAATCCTCAATCCTCAATCTCCAATTTCTACAATCCTAAAATCTAAAATCCAAAATCTAAAATCTAAAATCGCTTCATTCAGCAGTCTCAGCATCAAATCCGACAATTCTGCTACAGTCAAGTCAGACCAAAGCGTGCGTCTTGTAGGGACAGGATTCGCCCCCCGGCCCGGAAAGCAGTAAAATCCCACCACCCTGTCACCTGCGACCCGATCGCGCAGGGCCGATCGACAGTAACTTAAAAATTAAGGTAATTTGAAAATAATCACCTAAAGCTTCCAGAAGCCTTGACATTTGACCGAGACTATCTAAATTACACCCTCTAGCTGGGCTGCCATCCATATTTATAAAAGATGCCATGTCAACCTTAGTCATCGTCGAATCTCCCACCAAAGCCCGCACTATTCGCAACTTCCTGCCCTCCACCTACCGTGTAGAGGCATCTATGGGTCACGTGCGCGACCTCCCATCATCGGCTGAGGAAATACCAGAAGCCGTTAAAGGAGAAAAGTGGGCGCAACTGGGCGTCAACGTGGAGGCAGACTTTGAACCCCTCTACGTCATCCCGAAAGATAAAAAGAAAGTTGTTAAAGAACTTAAAGATGCCCTCAAAGAAGCTACAGAACTTATTCTAGCTACTGACGAAGACCGCGAAGGCGAAAGCATTTCCTGGCATTTGCTGCAAATCCTCAAGCCTAAAGTTCCCATCAAGCGGATGGTATTTCACGAAATCACCCGCGAAGCTATCCGCGACGCCTTAACTCACTGCCGCCAAATCGACGACAGAGTAGTGCGGGCTCAAGAAACTCGCCGGATTCTCGATCGACTCGTCGGTTACAAGCTTTCTCCGCTACTGTGGAAGAAAATCGCTTGGGGTTTGTCCGCAGGGCGCGTGCAGTCAGTCGCTGTGCGCCTTTTGGTGCGTCGGGAACGGGAACGTCGGGCCTTCCGCCAAGGTAGTTATTGGGATTTGAAAGCCCTTTTAACCCCCCCCAGTCCCCAGAAGGGTACCTTTGAGGCGAAACTTGTCACAGTCGCCAACGTAAAAGTTGCCAACGGCAGCGATTTTGATGAAAATACCGGGCAAATTATCGCAGGCCGCCGCGTACTTTTGTTAAATGAAGAGGAGGCCCGGGCTTTATTAGAACGCCTGCAAAACAAGCCTTGGACGGTCACGAATATCGAAGAACGGCCGGTCACTCGCAAACCGTCACCGCCGTTTACGACCTCGACTTTGCAGCAGGAAGCTAATCGCAAGCTGAGGCTGGGGGCGCGGGAAACCATGCGTATCGCCCAAGGCCTTTACGAACGCGGTTTTATCACCTATATGCGGACGGATTCGGTGCATTTGTCCGAACAGGCAATCGCAGCCGCCCGCAGTTGCGTGCAGGAACTGTACGGTAACGAATACCTCAGCCCCCAACCCCGCAAATACACGACGAAAAGCAAAGGAGCCCAGGAAGCCCACGAAGCTATCCGCCCTGCCGGCAATACTTTTCGGACGCCGCAGCAAACAGGATTGGAAGGCGTGGATTTTCGCCTTTACGATTTGATTTGGAAGCGGACTGTGGCTTCGCAAATGGCAGATTCCCGCCAAACT
>JBOFTL010000581.1:0-3279 GCA_051652045.1 Microcoleus sp.
GAAAATCTTCGATGCCGCTGTCTTGAATTAATTGCGCGATTAACGGCGTTCCTTGTTCCGCCAAAATCCGCACGTAGTTTTCATTTGGGGTTTCGTAGCTGTTAACTGAAATCCGAAATTTGCTGGGAGACAGTTTGCCGGAATTCGCGCAGTAGCGGTTGAATTCGCTGACAAATTGCGGTGTTGCTTCGGTGTTGTCGATCGCGCCGCCACTGTTCCCAATTCGCTCTATACTTGGAGAAAAGATTGTATCTAAACCAAATCGATCGCGCCCACTTGTCCCTCTAATCAAACTGCCATAAAATCCCAACAATCCGCTAGTTTTATAAACCCTTGCCGTATCGCGGAAATTGGCATCAATCAAATTTTCCAAACGCTGACGCAGTTGGTTATTGTACCAAGTTTCATCAATGCGGTTGAAAATATAAAACAGTCGATCGCGAATTCCGGGATTTCCCCGCGTTTTTTCCATCAATTCAGTTTCTTCTGTCGTCATTTCTCCAGACGAAGCAGCTTTCAAAACGCAGACAACCGCTGAAGTATCCGGGCTTTCAATCTTTTCGTAAGTTAATTCGGCATCTCGCTTGACGGGCGCATCAATTCCCGGCGTATCGATAATAATATTGCCATCTTGCAGCAGCGGATGGTAACAGTAATATTCAACTCGTTTCAGCACCGCACTGTTGCTACCGCGACGGGCGTAACTGGCGGCTTCCTTGAGATTGGAAAAGTTAAATTGTTCCATCGAATAGGTAGCATTTTCGATAGTTTGGATGCGATCGCGATTGGCTTCAAAACCTTCTAATAACAGTATCAAAGCCTTAGCTTGTTTGGCGCGTTCCGATTTATTTTCCCCGCCTTCCTTTTCGATAATTATTTTACATCCCTGACATAACAGCGACACGACATCTGTTCGATCGATATTTAATTCAGCGGTTAAATTTAATTGTTCGCAAAGCACTGCCACTTGCTGGCGAATCTCAATTTCGCTCAAAAAAGTGAGGACAACTCGTTCTTTTTCCGGCTCGGCAAAAGCGATATAACACTCAGTGCCTGTAGCGTGTCCTTCAGCACTGTAGAGCAATTCTCGTTCTAATAAAGCATTAATTAGCATTGATTTTCCCGCACTGAAAGCACCCGCAAAAACTATTTCAAATTCGGGAGAAATTGCTTTTTTTAGAGAAGCTTGTACCGCCGTGATATCTTGTTGCCGCAAAGACGGTTCCTGACGCAGCAGTTGCAGTAAAGAGTCAACTTGTGCTTGCAAATTTTGGCATTGAGGCGGTGTTTGAGTCATTGCGACAAAATGCTCCGGGATTTTGTAAAATTATGTTAGTGTAAATTATCGGATTTTTGGGCTGTAATTGCAATAGTAGTTTCACCGAGTTTTTAGAGGGGGGGGTGAAGTTCGATCGCGCTTTATATAGAATTGATTAAACTGCAGATAACGCAGAGTTAGCAGAGAAATCGATACAATGAGGTAATTAGTAATACTTCAAGTATAGCCTTATTAAAAATAATCTGGTTCGTAGTCAGGACTTCAGTCTTGCTTTTTGAGGATTTTAGTTCTTACTATAAATCGTTTTTATTGCTGGCGATCGATCGAACAAAATCTCAAAAGTAAAAAATAAAAAGTGTAAACAGAAAAAGGACTCAAGTGTAAAGAGTAATTAAGCCCACGCAGCCGCGCAGGCAACACGAAAACCGATGTAGCCGTTGCCGCCGTCCGGCGCAAGGTTGAGGTGGCGAATCGCCGAACGGCAGTACCACGGAAGGTTGACCCAAGAACCCCCGCGCAGTCGCCGAGCTTGGTTATCTATAGCTGTATTGACTAATAAATCAATGGAGTTTTGATAACGATTATCATTATAATTATCGTCCCAAACCGTACCATCACCGGGCGCGCCTTGATAATTGCTATGCCAAGGGTCAGCACACCATTCCCAAACATTTCCGTGCATATCGTAAAGTCCAAAGGCATTCGCTACACCAAAACTCCCCACGGGCGTTGTTTGTTGGCGGTAAACTCCTTTCGACCCTGCACCATAGATATAGTTGCCATCATAATTCGCTAAATCCGTCGTAATAGTTTCCCCAAAATGAAAAGGTGTAGTTGTCCCGGCCCTGCAAGCATATTCCCACTCGGCTTCGCTGGGCAGGCGATAGACTTTACCTGTTTTTTGCGACAATCTGGCACAGAATTCGACGGCATCATACCAAGAAACTCTTTCTACAGGGCGATTTGCGCTTTTGAAGCGAGATGGATTTAATTTAAGGTCGTAACGAATTTTGGGGAATTTAGTTACTGCTTGCCACTGTGCTTGAGTAACCGGGTACTTTCCCAGGAAAAAAGGTTTGACACTCACCTGATGTTGGGGACTTTCGTTCTCATACCTTTCTGGTTCATTCTCGGGTGAACCCATGAGGAATGTTCCGCCCGGAATTAATACCATATCCAAGGTGACGCCGTTACCCAAATCTTCTGGATAATATTGAGCTTTGCCAGACTCTCGCTTAATAATCGGTTTCATAGAGCATATTGGCATTTGTAGGGGTCGTGCCCCCGTGCCGACCCCATCCCACCGACAATTTGTCGATTATTTCAGGCATTGGGGGCAGCCACGGGGGGCAGCCCCTACGAGGGCTAGAAACTGTTGTAGATTTTTTGAGAGCGTGATAATTCGCTCATAAAATAAAATATTAGCAGGTTTGGTGCCGTTTTTTCCAAAAAAAATCGAGCCGCCTCTGGCGACAACTAAAGTAAAAAATAAAAAGTGCAGAGATAACAAGAGCTAAAGTACAAAGGAATATTAAGTCCGTGCGGACACACAGACAACACGAAAACCGAAGTTGATGTAGCGACCGTCCGGCGCAACGTAGTAGCAGCGAATCGCCGATCGGCAGTACCACGGACTGAGGTCCCACGAACCACCGCGCAGCAGCCGTATTCGGTTATCATCTTTGGTATTGACTAATAAATCAATAAAGTTTTGATAACGATTATCATTCCATTTTTCATCCCACACCGTACCATCACCGGGCGCGCCTTGATAGTTGCGATGCCAAGGGTCTGCACACCATTCCCAGACGTTTCCGTGCATATCGTAGAGTCCAAAGGCATTTGCTACGCCAAAACTCCCCACAGGCGTTGTTTGTTGGCGATAAACTCCTTCCGACCCTGCACCATAAATATAGTTGCTGTTGTAATTCGCTAAATCTGTCGTAATGATTTCGCCAAAATGAAAAGGAGTAGTTGTTCCGGCCCTGCAAGCATATTCC
>JBOFTL010000582.1:0-3879 GCA_051652045.1 Microcoleus sp.
GAATTGTTGTGGTGATGCTAAGCTACGCAATGGTGGCGCACCCTAGATTATGTTGGTGTCAACCCTGTGACTTGCCTTCCACTACCCAGCTCACATAAGATAGTTAAATATATATAATTACAGTTACCCGATCGCCCGCTAAGCAAACTGAACATTCGGCAGATTCAGGCTTCACCGACACAAACTCACAGAATATAATAGAAAGTAGATTTTTAAAACAGGCGAGAATTTTACCTTGACTACTCAGATTCCTCAAAACTTTGTGCAAGCGATCGCGAAAGATCGGGGTGTCACAGATGCCGAGTTAGAGACAGTATTTATGGCACTCGACGGTCAAGCGACAGCCTCGATCGCAACCAAGCTGGGTATTAGCGACATCGCGGTGCGCAAAAGACTCGGCGAGGTGTACAAAAAGTTTCAAATAGGGGGTAACGGCCCTGGAAAGCTGTCAGAATTGAGGCATCAGTTGTTGTTTTTGCATCAAACCGGACAAGGGCCGAGCGATTTTAGTCCGAGAGGAAAAGGATCTTTATCCAAAGTGGCGATCGGACAGCGGCAGGAAGATTGGGGCGAGGCACCGGATATTTCTGTTTTTTACGGGCGTGCTGAAGAGTTAACTACTTTAGATCGCTGGATTCTATCAGATAAATGCCGGTTGGTAGCAGTCTTAGGTTTGACTGGAAGTGGCAAAACAACTCTGTCGGTACAGTTGGCAAAACAAATACAAAACGAATTTGATTTTGTAATTTGGCGATCTCTGCGATCGCCCTTGCCGGCCGAAGATTTTGTAGCTAACTTAATTCAAGTTTTTTTCCAGCAACAAAAACTCCATATGCCTGCCGACTTTAGCAGCAAAATTTTGCGGCTGGTCGAGTATTTGCGGCAGCACCGCTGTTTGCTGATTTTGGATGATTTTGAGTCGGTTTTGAGTGGTGGAAACTTAGCCGGACACTACCGCGATGACTGCGCGGGATATCGAGAATTAATCTTGCGCCTGTGTGAGGTCAATCACCCTAGCTGTGTGGTGCTGATTAGTTCTGAAGAACCTACAGAGTTAACTTTGCTTACCGGGGAAAAAGTGCGGTCTTTAAAACCTGCTGTTTCAGCAGAAATTGCCACTCAAATCTTTCAAGAAAAAGGTTTATCAGCCACAGACAAGGATTGGCAAGAGCTATTGGTGCGGTACGGAGGAAATCTGTTAGCGTTTAAGATTGTAGCAGCAACGATTTGCGAATTCTTCGAGGGGAATGTTGTTAAATTCTTGGAAGCGACGGGATTATTTATCGAGGAAAACATCAGCACTTTGCTAGGGCAGCAGTTCGATCGCCTATCAATTGCTGAAACAGAGATTGCTTACTGGCTGGCTGTCGCTCAAAGTCCGGTTTCCCTGGCAAAATTGCGCGATGATATGTTAGTCAAGCCATCGCTTTCGGATTTGCTAAAAAATCTCGATTCCTTGAGTCGCCGATCGGTCGTTGAAAAGATCAACGAAGGTGGGGAAACGATGTTTGTACTTCAGCCTTTGATTGTCAAGTATGTTGCCGATCGCTTGGCCGATCGCCTTCGAGAGGAAGTTTTGGAGGCGATTAAAACCCAAGGAACAGACAGCATTCAGCTATTGAAGAGCCATAAATTGAGCGCCAGTGCTGCCAAACTTAAAGCAGAAAAAGGTAATTCAAGTCTGGATATTTTAGGGCTAGTCAAGAATCGGCTGCAAGTTTTGTTTCTCAAAACAACAGGGTTGGAGTCACCCCTAAATACCTTGACAAAAATTGCTTCGGAGCTCAAAGATAAATCTCCGCTAGAAGTGGGATATGCTGGGGAAAATATGGCAAATATTATTTCCGAATTAAGGAGTGCTTAATTAAACATAAATCTTTCCCCGATCGTCCTGCGGGATATCCCATGACAATAACAAATTAGGGACACAACATTGTTGTGTCCCTTTCTTGCTTTCTTTGCATTCTTGCAGTTTATTTTAATAGCTCAGTTTAAGTGCGATCGGAGTCTTTTGTTTTTGGCTCTTGACGTTCTTTAACAGCTTTTGTAAGCAGATAAGTAGCCAAACTGCTGACGGATCTGCTTTCTTCTTGGGCCCATTCTTCCAGAGCTTTTTGAATTTCCTCTGGCAGGTATGCGGTAACTCGTCCTCGTGAAGCCATTGGTTTCACTGCTAAACATCTCAATACAGTTCATCCTACGTTATAGCGATCGCGCTTAAGTGCGATCGCTTTTTGACTTATCTTGTTTTTGCTCTTGGCGATCTCTAACTGCTTTAGCGGCTACGTGAGATAGCAGGTTAGCCAACGTTCTATCTTCTTCTTCGGCCCATTCGGATAGGGCTTGATGAACGTCTTCTGGCAGTGTAACGGTGACTCGCATACGTGAAGGCATTGAAGGCATTGGCTGACATAGATTTACTTCAACTGTCTTCAATTTTACACTCTCACGTCATTAGATAACTTTTTGTGTCATTTTATGTTAAAAACATCTATTTATGCTATTAGTGTAAATAGGGTTAAGACCCTAAAACGTCAGAAGCCAGCCCCTCAACTGTCCAAGGTTCCGGGCTGGCTCTGGCTCCAAAAATATCAATGGAGATAAGCTCTATGTTGACATACAAAGACCGCTTGTGTTGTTGGGCGATCGCCCGTTTGTTACCTTCCGGGCAATGGATAATTGTTGCCCGCTTCCGCAGTCGCTGTGACGCCGACGGGCATTTCAAGTTTTTGCGACAAACAATACGTCATGTAAAGTTTGAGGTTGTGTTCGATTTCAAGGGGGAAAGCAATCGTTTGGAGGCATTGTGCGATCGCTCTTCTAATTCCCTCAGCAGCGTGCGATAAACTTCAATTTTTTCGGTAGTTTCTGTTAGTTAAAGCGGGCGATCGCTCTTTGGCAGTAAGGGCGATCGCTTTGCAGGAATTTTGGATATAAAAACCGCAGATTAGTGCAGATGAACGCAGATAAACGCAGATGTTTTTAAGAAGAAAACAATCAGCAATGACGGAACAATAAAAAGCTATCCTAGAGGAAATTCGCGAAATTGCGATGCCGGCGAACAGCAAATTATGCAGGCTCTTGAAGAATCAAGAGTAATCGATGAAAAGTGGCGGCGAAAAGCAGATGCTCAAAGCGCTGCGGCAAAAAAACTCTAAGTTTTAGTAGGTTGGAAAAGTTGCGATCGCTCTTTTTTTGTAAGGGCGATCGTCCCGAATTCTCATCATACTAATTCTGACAATTCTTGTTTGAGTTGTTCGAGAGAAATTCCACCTTCTGTTTTCAGTTTGGCCCTAGATTCTTGTAACATAGCGATAAAATCAGGATTCAAGCTAAGGCTGATTGTTTCCAGATCGGCATCTCGAATCGGCATCAGCACTGTTGTAAGTTTACCGTCAACAGTAAGAATTAAAGGGCGATCGTCCAAATTATGAATGTAATCTGCTAAAGACAAATCTGGATTAAGGGCATCAACAATTAAGGTGTCTTGTGCTTGGCTTTCGATTTTAATTCCCGATTCTGAATCGTTCAGTAAAGCAATAAACTGAAGGTTAAAATTAAAACTCTTGGTAATTCGATCGGCAAAATCTACTGACATCAGCGCCGCTACAGGTCGATCGTTTTTTGTGACGATATAAGGTTCCGATAGTTTGAATGCGAGATAGTCTGATAAAGGCGCTCTAGCTTGAGACAGTTTAAGTTTTTTCATGATAATTCCTCATAGATTCGATCGCCAATCCGCACTTGATTTCTTTCCTTAATACCAATTGCCAAAATTTCGACAATTGCTTCAAACTCCTCCTCTACATCATAATACACTCGCAGTTCTCCGATCCGCAACTCCCAGGATGCTAGAAAATTAGGGCGCATTGGCTTCCG
>JBOFTL010000583.1:0-2450 GCA_051652045.1 Microcoleus sp.
GTCCCCGTTCTACTTTGTATAGCGGAGGGCAAGCGATATAGATGTATCCTTGCTCTACGAGCGCCCGCTGGTAACGGTAGAAGAATGTGAGCAACAACGTGCGAATGTGAGCGCCATCTACGTCGGCGTCAGTATTGTGAGCGCACAAACCGCCCGTACCGCAAACAAAGTTTTCGTCATCTTCAACCGAGAAATCGTAAACATAGTCGCCTACTAATTCAATTTCAGATGCTGAAATAACTTTCAAACCCATCAAATCATCGCTAATCGGCACGAAATCCGGTGATTTGCGATTGGGGCGCGATAGGTGGGTTTCGATGCGATGGGCGTTGGCGTGGCGGTGCCAAATTTGGCGGCAGATTTCAAGCTGATGTTTGCCGCAAATCGCGATCGAATAATAGGGATGTCGCGTTTGAATTGGCGTACCGACAACAGTCGATGGTTCGTGACGGGTGGGAGTGGCAATAATTCCCAACTGTCCTAACAAATATAACAACCCATCCTTCAGCTTAGGAGAATTAGTTGTGAGGGATAGATTGCTGCCACCACTCGTACCGTCGCCGAGGAAATAGCCTTCCAGAAAAGCCATTTGCAATTCTTCACTCAAGCTGAAGGCAATATCCGGCACTTGCTTCAAATGTGCTTGTTTTCCTAAACCCCAAGCTTGAATTAATCGCGCCGCTGCAACGCTGTGGAAGTAGAGCTTAATTCCGTCACTGTCTGGATCGTTATATTGACGCGGTGTTTCGTTAAATAACAACTCAACGGCGGCAATTAGTTCGGGAATAAACCGCTCATCTTTCTTGCCCAAATTCAAACTGACTTGATGTTTGCTGAGAGTTCCTTCAGCTACATACCAGCCCATAAACCACATCAATTCGCGATCGATCGGCAAGTAGCGATCGAATGCTTTTTCGCCGTGAGCTTGCGGTACAATTTTTACATCTTCGCCTAGCTGTGCGATTTCGCTAGCTGCAAACCAATCGAAGGGTTTATAACAGCTAACTTCACGCCAGCAAGCGTTTTTGCTCGTATCATCTTGGGCGAGGAGTTCGTCAATTTTCGACGGTTGCATTTGGTATACAACATTATCGCTGCTGTCGATCGCCTCCAGATAATTCATGAAATGAGATAGAATCGGACGGCTGATGCCACGTTCCCACTGGCTGACTGTAATTGCCTGTCTCACTCCCACCGATGCCGCTACTTCCTGTTGAGAAATGCCGATCGCTTGACGCTTAGCGATTAATTTTTGCCAATTTTCTGCATCGATTTCTACTCGCGGTTCGCACCATTGTTCCGGTCGATCGACTTTTGCTAAAACGCGCTGGCTGGCTACCTGCCGCACGTCTTCACCTTGGAGATAAAGTGATTTGGTTAGTTCGGAGTTGTAGAAAGTTTCTAGCAAATCTACGCGGGTCGGACTAACTGCCGGACGCGGCAAGCGGCGGCTGGCGACTAAAAGATCTCCGGGTTTAACTTCGCTGCCTTTTTTGAGAATTACTTCGTTATTTTCAAAGACAAAAACGCTGTGAGATGATGTCACTTTAATCGATCGATTGTAGCGAGTTTTCAGTTGATACATCGCTTCTTCGTGTTTGTGACGAATCACTGCTTTGAGAGGGCGAAAACGAGTTTCACGAGTGTTTTGGTCGAAGGACATCACCTGATATCGATCGGCAGCGCGGCGGCCTTCTACACAATCATCGATAAACCCGCCGATCGTAACGAATTCAGTACGTCCAGTATCGTCCATTACCAGCGTCGGTTCGTCGCCGGCTACGCTCATAATTACGATATGGTGATACCGCAATTGATTGGAGTCAAATTCTTCACCTTTGATGCCCAAACCTAGTGCTGTAATTAACGATTGAATTTCGTTATTTTTGTAGATTTTCGCGTCGTCAGTTTTCTCGATATTAAGGATTTTACCGCGCAATGGGAGGATAGCTTGGAACTGTCGATCGCGCCCTTGTTTGGCCGATCCTCCGGCCGAATCCCCTTCGACCAGGTATATCTCAGAATCTGCGGGGTTTCTAGAGCTACAATCTGCTAATTTTCCGGGCAAAGGAGAGGATTCTAAGACTGATTTGCGGCGGACTAAATCGCGAGCGCGACGGGCAGCTTCAGCAGCTTTAAATGCTTGAATTGCCTTCTCTAAAATCGCGTCTGCTACTTGCGGGCGAAATTCTAAATATTCCGTCAAAACTTCGCCTACCAAGGAATCGACAATGCCACGAACTTCGGTATTGCCCAGTTTAGTTTTAGTTTGCCCTTCAAATTCTGGATCGGGAACTTTAACAGAAATTACAGCAGTCAAACCTTCCCGCACATTTTCGCCGGCGAGGTTAGATTCGTTCTCTTTAATTTTATTGCGCTTGCGGGCGATCGCATTCATCGTCCGCGTTAAAACGGCTTTCAAACCTTCTAAGTGAGTGCCACCATCGATC
>JBOFTL010000584.1:0-2666 GCA_051652045.1 Microcoleus sp.
GACTCCTGATGCCAGTTGTGAAACCATGTTAGAATCTCCAGAATGGCAGGCTCTTTATGCCACAATTCATCACAAAAGTTATCCTCATTCTTACCCGCCAACATTAGGAAAAGCGGTTGGTTGGATTGCTAAATTGGGATGTTTTTTAGGACGAAAACATGATGGTTTTCCCGGAATTAAGACTTTGTGGCGTGGATTAAGAAGATTGGATGATATAAAGTCCAGTACCTCAATAGTTTGGAGATATTTTACAGTTGTCCAAAGTTTTGAATAGAGTGCAGGTAGATTATGCACCAAGGACGGATCGTTAATCCTGCCAACCCAGCCATTGAATAGTTCTTGAACTGTGACAATCGTGACAGCAACTTGATGCTTTGTTGCGTTAGCGGTAAGTTGGGGATGATTGTAGAGAATCAGCGAAATGCAATCGGTATCCAGAATGTATCGACACACAAAAAGCTACCCCTACAGGTAATAGGAAGGATCGACTTCCGAGTCATCATCTGAGGTTCGTTCGGCGCGAATAGATTCCATAATTGCCACGAAATCGGCATCATCTTTAAAGATACCTGCAAATTTCATCCAGGTTGGTTCTGAAGCCTGAATCGGCACGTTCCATGAAATTGCTTCAATATTTTTGAGCCGTTCTAAAAAGGTAGCTTGAATTTGTGCGATCGCTGCTTCTCGTGTTTCTGCTTTCACTTGACAGTCGGGAAACTCTCTGACAGATGCTGCAAATTGACCGGATGTGAGTGATTCTAGTAGCAGCGTCACCTTGAGGTTGGTGAATGGATCGGGTTGCGGTAACTCTAAGTTTATCATGTTAATTTTTGAAAGACTTATTGTGGGTTTACCTTTATTATATCGTAAATTTCTGAAACTAAGTACGCTCCGAATGAGGTCTATATCTTGGGCATCGGAGTTAGTGAGAAATTAATTACTAAAAATTAAAGTCTCAGCCGGGACAAGGACTAAAGTCCTTACTACAAACCTCGATCGCCCTTACTCAAGATTTATTTGGTAATTGGAAGTTCGATGATAAATTCTGCTCCTTGTTTGAAATTTGAGTTATAATATAAATTTCCCCGATGTTGCTCTACAACAATTTGGTAACTGATAAACAGCCCTAAACCAGTACCTTTGCCTACGGGTTTGCTAGTAAAAAATGGATCGAATAATTGCGATCGTAATTTTTCAGGAACTCCCGAGCCATTATCTGAGATTGCGATCGATATTTGATTGTCGTTCAAAACTGTAGTTTTAATTTTTATTTGTCCCCGATCGTCCCTACAGTTGCTAGAAATGGAATCAATAGCATTATTCAAAATGTGCATAAATACCTGATTGAGTAGACCAGGATAACAAGTGATTTTGGGCAGTTGACCGTAATCTGCGATCGCGATAATTTCTGGACGTTCTGCTGTCGCCCTCAGCCGATTTTGGAGAATCATCAACGTACTGTCTATACCTTGATGAATGTCCGTTAGTTTGAATTCAGACTCATGGTGGCGGGCGAAATTTCGCAAGGACCTAACTATTTTTTGAATGCGATCTGTTCCCAGCCGCATAGAATTCAGCAGTTTGAGCAAGTCTTTTTGCAAGAAATCTAGGTGAATAGTCTCAATTTTTTCTCTAATTTCTGCTGGGGGTTCGGGAAAGTGTTCTTGGTAGAGGTTTAGCAAATACAGTAAATCTTGGAAATATTCAGTAGCAGGAATCAGATTGGCGTGAATAAAATTCACCGGATTGTTAATTTCATGGGCTACTCCTGCAACCAGATTCCCAATTGAAGACATTTTCTCACTCTGGATGAGTTGGGCTTGGGTGCGCTTTAATTCGCGTAGAGTAAGTTCTAAATTTTCAGCTTGTCGCTGCAATTCAAATTCGGCTTGCTTGCGGGCAGTGATATCGCGGATCGTCACGGAAACACCATCACCTAACTTGACTGCTACGAAGTGAAACCAGCAAGAATTGCCTAATAGATAGTAAAATTCCTCTGCTAAAGATTCCCCAGTTTCGACAATATTAACAAAGCGATCGAACAGTTTTATATCGATACGATTCAGTAATTTTTTGAATACCAATTTGCCGATCGTTTCTTCACGACTGCATTTAAAAGCTTTAGCAATTGCGGGGTTGACGACTAAACATCGAAAATCTTCAATCTCCCCTGTTGCTGGGTTGCGGACAGCCTGCATTGCTGCAATACCATCAATGGAACTGTTCAACACACTAGCAAGTAAAGCCCTTGATTGATAGAGTATCTCTTCTGCTTCCCGACGCTTGAGATTTTCTTGTTTTAGAAGCTGTTGCTGGCGTTGAATGGTTAACTGATTTTCCAGACGTGCCACTACTTCTTCGATGTGAAATGGTTTGGTAATGTAGTCTACCGCCCCTGCATCAAAGGCAGCTACTTTATCGAAGACATCATCTAAAGCACTAATAAAAATTACAGGAATCTGGTGGTAATCCGGATCTGCTTTGAGAGTTTTACAGACTTGAAAACCGTCCATTTCGGGCATTTTTATATCTAAAAGAATTACGTCCGGTCGCCTTACATTCACTGTTTTTAGTGCCATCCGCCCGCTGGTGACGCTGCGAACAGTGTAGCCTAGTTTGAGGAGCGCCTCGCTGAGTAATTGTAAGTTTTCTAGGAGATCGTCTAC
>JBOFTL010000585.1:0-3522 GCA_051652045.1 Microcoleus sp.
ATATCCAATGCCCAATGCCCAATGCCCAATTCATTAAATCAGGAGGGTTCAGTAAATGAAGGTTCATTTGGTTCAGCAACCTCATAATCTCTTTCCCAACCTTCATGCTGAAGCTGAATGCTTTGAATCGCGATCGCATTAGCACTGGCATCGAGTTCGGGTAAAGCCGTAAATTCGGAAACCCAACAGCGATAAACTTTATAGGCGATCGCAACTTGACCCGCTTCATTCATCATTTCAATAATGATGTCTTTGCGAAAATCTTTTAGCGAAACCTCTGCACCCAAACCCGAACCCCAATTCCAAATCTTATTTGCCCACTGTTCAAAATCGCGATCGTGCGTCACCCCCCGTTCGAGGGAAATAGCTTCGTACTTGCTTTGTCCGGGCGACCGACGCACGGTACTGGGGTCGCCTCCCACGCGATGTTCGACCACTTCTGTCGTCCGTTTGAGCGCCCCTACTTTACTAATTCCCGCCACATATCGACCGTCCCATTTGACGCGGAATTTATAGTTTTTATACGGGTCAAATCGCAGGGCATTAACGCTAAATTGAGCCATAAATTTTACTCCTTGGCAATGTTTGAATTCTGTTGCTTCTTCCCTCCAATGGGTGATATCATGTCCGGTCGATCGACCTTGATTAAGGATTGAGGGGGAGAGGGGGAAAAAAGTTAATTATGGGTAATTGACCGGACATGATATGAATCGGCTTTTTAATATTACCGATTGCCGATTACCAATTGCCGATTACCGATTACCGATTACCGATTACCCATTACCGATTACCGATTACCCATTACCCATTACCCATAAAGTTTAGGTAATGATATTGCCAGCGATTTGCTGGAACTTGATAATCACAAACTCGGCGGGTTTTAGGGGGGCAAAGCCAACAATAATGTTGACAATACCGCGATCGATATCATTCTGAGTTGTCGTTTCTTTATCGCACTTGACAAAATAAGCTTCTCTCGGCGATTTTCCCTGAAATGCACCTTGGCGGAACAAATTATTCATAAACGCGCCAATATTCAAGCGAATCTGCGCCCACAGCGGCTCATCATTTGGCTCGAATACCACCCATTGAGTACCGCGATAAAGGCTTTCTTCTAAAAATAGAGTTAGCCTGCGTACTGGAATATATTTCCATTCTGAAGCAAGTCGATCGGCACCTTGAAGCGTGCGCGAACCCCAAACAACCCGCCCTACTCCTGGAAACGATCGCAAACAATTAATTCCCAACGGATTCAACTCGCCATTTTCAGGATCGGTTAAATTGACACTTAATGCGGGCACGCCATTTAAAGTCGCTTCCAATCCTGCAGGTGCTTTCCAAACACCTCGCTGTGCATCGGTACGAGCAAAAATCCCCGCTATTGCACCGCAAGGCGCAAAGGTTTCAATTTGATTGTCTCGCAAAAGATTAGCTTGTCGCAGACGCGGAAAGAAAATTGCTGCATTTTTGCTAGTTGTTCCAACACCTGCGGCGATCCCATCTTTTGCAGCCTTTTTATTTATCCAACCGGAGGGAGGATCGATTAATAGCATCGCTCGACTTTCATCGCAGTAAGTTGCGGCAGATGTAATTAAAGTTGGCTCGATATCGCCATCAAGAACGTGAGGAGGAATGCACAGCAAATTAAAGAGGTCTGCTTTCTTCAATGCGTACAAACCTTCCTTATTATCCTGTTTTCCAAGCCCAGTAAAATCATTTTCATTCAGAGTTTCTCCATCAGATGCTCGATTCGGTTCTTCTACTAGACTATTAGTGGGAGGGATATTATCTCCCCATACATCTTGTCCAGGTGGCGAATCATGCGCTGCTGGTATCGCACCGGGTAAACTATTAACGCGAACCAGACCCGACTCATTTGCTAGAACATTAGTTACTTGCCTGGGACTATCTACAATGGAAACGTTGCGAAATTCCTCGGTAACGCCAGTTTTGGTATCGCGAACGGTAAGATTGAACAAATCATCGACTGTGAGTTCGTAACGTTCTGCCACTTCTGGCGATACATCGTGGTCTATTCGCACCCGTAAAAAGTTTCCCCAACTTCCGGGATAAGCAGCTTCGAGAATCAGACTGTTTGCATCGATTCTAGCATTGGTAGGCTGACCTGCCTCCAGATGATAGAGACGAACGATAATTGCTTGACTTCCCCCATTAAGATAGAAATCGCGCACGGCATAACTCATGCTGCTTTCTACCCACAATCCGCCGAAAATCCGCTCGTAATCGCCGTAGCTATTAATCGTAATTGGATCGTTTACAGGCCCGCGTAAAGCACGTCCGATGAAAGCAGTAATGGAAGTAGCAACCCCCGTAATAGTACGAACGCCACTGGGAATTTCTTCAATATAAACGCCTGGATAAGTGGGAGTAATGGGCATAATTCATTCCTCTTGTTGGCATGGATTGAAACAGATTTAGACATATCGAAGCTTTAAGGCGTTGCATCCCGTCCGACGAGAATTTCGATCGCAGCATCTTTGTTAGTAGTGCCTGCTGCATAATCATTTTTGAACTCGATGACTTTCGGAGCAATACCAAATACAGAGACTCCTCCTGTTCCCAGATAAAGATGAAAGCCGCGATCGAGCTTAATTCTCTGTGGTGAAGCTGGAAAATTAGTTCCTTCATCCTTAACGACATAGCTTAGCTTTTCGTCAGCTAAACTTGATTTAATCAGCAAAAAGTTAACCTGACCCGCACCTCCAGGTTGAACTGAAACATTTAGTGTCTCATTAGGTTTAACTGTCACCTCGATTTTGTCGTAAGCTTCTACAGATATCGGTTGGGAGATGAGAGCTTGAGGCCCGCCAACGACTTGGACGTTCAATGCTAAGTTGATAGTTGCCATAAAAGTTATTTTGAATCAGGAATTCTTCAAGTAAACAGAAGATAAAACTGGGAAAAAAACGGGCGATCGCCAGCATCAAAAATCTACCTGCTAACAACTTCTTTAGAGCGTCCCACGAACGCGGGACACCCGTTATGAATTAAAGAAACTATCCCCCCTTCCCCTCTTGTTTCGGGAGGAGAAAGTTATGTTTCAGCTCGTGCCGATCTAGAAAAAACAGGGAAGAAAGAAGAGGGAGTAATAGTAACGGCTTGGGCGATCGAGAATCTCAACAACCGTCGGGTGCGGTTGCTATATGTAATTTGTGCGAGCTGGATTATTGAAAAAAAATCTCACGCCGATCGACATCAAAACTTGTTGTTCGATCGATCGGATACAATATCTTTTTTTAGCGGTGGTAGATACAAGTAAAAATACTGTTCTTTCTAGGCCAGACGATACCATCGCGAACAGTTATTGTTCTAGGCTATAACAAGAAAACTGAAACGATCGCCGAATATGTAGCAATAGTTGCAAAACTTAAGGTTCCTTAATTCAACTTTCATCAGATTTTATTTCTAACTGATGAGAACAACGGAGCGAAGAGACAATCTTATAGCAGCAACCGCCACATCAGTATTGACATAAATAAGCTTTCGATCGATTCTTTAATC
>JBOFTL010000586.1:0-1943 GCA_051652045.1 Microcoleus sp.
CAAGGATAAAGGCTGTTTTTCTCTCATCATCCGCTGCCATTCTAACTGTAATGTTTTGTCAAAACAGCGGCGGTTGGCAATTTGAGTTAGACCGTCTACAGACGCCAGACGCTGCAATTCTCGGTTGACAGCTTCCAACTCTAGCTTAGCCCGTTCTAAAGCTAAATTTTTCTCTTGTAATTCTTCATTCTGCCTTTTTTCATGATCGTATAAAATCACGATCGAAGCTTTGGCTGTAAGCAATTCTTGTTCTGCATATTTGCGCTCGACAAACTGCCCCAATTGGGAACCTGTAGCCTCCATCATCTGAAGTAATTCTTCATCGGGATGTTGTTTTTCCCGTGAAAAAAAAGCCATGATTCCCACAACTCTATCGCTAGCCCCAATTGGGAAAGCAAAGGCAGAATGCAGTCCCGCTTGCTGAGCTAAGTGCGATCGCAGAAAATTGCGATCGTTTACAATATCATCAATCCACTGCGCGAAACCGCTTTGCCAAACCGATCCGGGCAAATCCTCACCGAGAGCAACAATCATCTGGTGGCTTTTTTCCACAAATTCGCTAACTTCACTATTTCTTTGCCACACTCCCATCCGCCCCAAAACATGAGTTTCCCCGAGTTCGCAACAGGGCGGTACGCATAAAAAGGGCAGGTTTTTGACTCTTTTTTCTGCATAGAAACTAGGTTTTTTCCCGTGTAGAGGCATCCAAAATTCGCCGATATCCCACTCCAAATTTTCGCAGATAGCTTGCAATATTTTCGGAGTTGCACTATCTAAAGAATTAGATTCTGACAGGATGCTGGTTACAGCATACTGTGTTGCTTGGCGCTTTTTAATTCGCTGTTGCTCTGTGATATCCCTGCCGATATAGACAAAATCTTGTATAATTTCGCTATCTGCGTGCTGGCTTTCAATGCTGGTTTCAAGAGTCGAACAGGAAAAAGCTAGAGTCAACTTTAAACCTGTTTTTGTTTGGCAAACTACTTTTACCTGCTGCCACGATTTGCTCTTAAGTTCGCTCTTAATCTGTCTGCAATGGCGCAGTATTTTGCTGTCACGCGCGATCGCAGATATGGATTTGCCTATGAGTTCTACTTCGGTATATCCAAATAAATCTAGTGCTGCTTGATTGACTTTTTTGATTTTTCCCGATGCGGTCGTTACCAATAAAACATCACCGATGCAGTTAATAATCTTGTCAATGTAATCGCGAGCCGTAGATAAGTAATCTACTTTAATACTGTTTTCATTAGCAGCTTGAACAATGCTTTGCTTGGCTGCGGTGCTGTCTGTCACATCTTCGCAGACAATAATTAACCGCTCGCCGTTGATTTTTTCCGGATCGCTATCGCTAAAGATATACAAATCCCAATATAAATAAGACCCATCATTTAGCTCTCTGGCAAGAGATTTTAACTCAAAGCTTTGCTTTCTTTTTTCAAAAATATCGTCGATAATTGCTTCCATTCCAATCAGTTCAGGGAAACTTTCGCGCGCGTCTTTTCCTGTTGCTACCTGTTCGGGAATGTCGGCAAATTCTTGGACTTTTAAGGATGTTTCTTGGATTCTGAGTTGTCGATCGATTGCCAGATATTCAATTCTGCGCAAAGATAACAGCTTATTAAGAAGAGCATTCATACTTCTTTGGCAGCTCTGCAAGCTTACTTGTGGAAGCATCTTAATTATTGTAGAGCATCTTTACTTAGTTTGGCAGGTTAAGGTAGCGGTCAAACTCAATTGCGATCGACAGCTAGATTTGCGAACCTCATATCTCAACAAGTTCGCGTTTTTTGTGCAACTCGTTGTGAACTACCCGCCCTCAACTGGAGTACCAGTATGAGGGGGGCTTCCAAGTTCAAAGGCAACCGCCTCGACAGCAGTGGACTTACGCCCATACTGTTTCGGTCTTACATTGCCTCCCTTGGCAGCGACGCTGGTTCCCA
>JBOFTL010000587.1:0-6684 GCA_051652045.1 Microcoleus sp.
CGAATTACATGGCTTATTGTGCCGTCAA
The DNA here is from genome assembly GCA_051652045.1 of Microcoleus sp. Taxonomy (GTDB): domain Bacteria; phylum Cyanobacteriota; class Cyanobacteriia; order Cyanobacteriales; family Microcoleaceae; genus Microcoleus. Next base: position 29 of record JBOFTL010000587.1, read on the forward strand.
AGATATCGACCTCCGAGACTACGGATTTGGTAAGTGGAATGTTTTTCATACAGGGCATGAAAACCTGAATGAAGCCTTCGCTCAAATGTACGATCGGCACGACTATTCTAACCCAAGTTTTGCAATAACCACGCCGACTTTGCTGACAGAAGTCAGTCGAGATTGCCCGGAAGATTGCCAAATTGTCGAATTTTTGACTGTTGCCAATTACAACTATTTTAAGCCATTAGTACAGGGCGATCGTAAAGCTTACAATCAGAAAAAACAAGAAATTTTTGACGCCATTGTCGATGCCGTGGAAAAACATTACGTGCCGAATTTTAGAAAGCACATGGTATTCCACATCACGGGCAGCCCGACGACTAACGAACGCTTTTGCTGGTGCCCTGACGGAAATTCTTACGGTTCTAGTTTGACACCGCGCAATATGGGTTTAGGAAGGTTGAATCATGAAACATCTCTCAACCATTTCTATTTCTGCAATGCCTCATCCGGCTATCCGGGATTTGCTCCCACATTCTGGACTGGAGCATTGCTTTATCAACGATTGTCTGGCGATGCAATTTTAGGTGATTGAGGTTTTTTCAGCTTTTTCATCAGATTTAAATCCCTCTAAATCCTTCTTAAGAATGGGGACTTTAGGACTTTCCCTCCCTAAGAGAATTGGTAAGGTGCGCAGTGCGTACCCTACATAAAACTTCGATCCCTCTAAATCCCTCTTAAGAAGGGGGACTTTGAAACTTCCCATTCTTAAGATTGGCGGTAAGGTGCGCACTGCGCACCCTACAAATTATTTGAGACTTTTGCTTCCCCCTTGGCACTGGGGGGAGTTCTCAGACAAGAAAATACGCGATAAAACACTGTTAAAAAATCAATTCATCCGATCGACAATTTGGAGGTAATCTATGAGAATTGCGGTCATCGGTGGTGGATCTAGCGGTATGGCAACTGCTTACCTGCTCGACAAGCAAGGGCATCACGTCACCGTGTTTGAAAAGCAACCTATCTTGGGCGGACACATTCGTACACTCAACAAAAATGTGCGGCCGAATCAATCTAATTGCACCCAAATTTTGGAAAGTGGAGTGCTAGAATTTCCTAGCATATTTTACAACTTTATCGCGCTCATGAAAGAGCTAGAAGTTGAACTCAAACCAGTCAATATCGGTTCAGCTTTGTTCTTCAAACAAGGCACTCACATTTTATCTGGAGTGGCGATCGAAAATAACTGTACTGGTCTGCATCGTTTGATTGAATACTTGCGATACGATAGCGTTTATGCGCGCGCTGTCGGATTGTGGATTAAAACGCGATTTGCCAAGATGAAAGATTTGTGCGATCGACCGCTTGCTAAGTATCTCAACAGCCAATGTATCGGCAGTATTTGGCTGAAATTATTGACAATGTACAGCTACTCAATGCGGTTTGAACTCATTGACAACTTTCCCGCAGAATTGGCAATGCCGATGTTGCGCGACTACGTTTTAGTCAATTGGTTCAGGATTGAAGGTGGGGTATATTCCTACATTGAAAAAATCCTGGAACGCTTTAAAGGTGAAGTCATTTTGAATGCGGATATTGCCAGCATTTACCGCAGCTTAGATGCAGTGACAATCGAGAGATCGACTGGCGAAATCCAAGAGTTTGATAAAATAGTATTTGCCACGCCGCCAGACCAGGTTATGGCATTGTTAGCCGATCCGACTGATGCGGAAATTAAACGTTTTTCCGATTGGCGAGCAAATTATGCAAGCACTATAATCCATCAGGATACTTCAATGTACGATCGAAACGGCATCCACCATCCTTCAGAATTTGATTTCTTCCAGACAGATACTCAATGGGGATACAACAGCTACTTAAATCAACTTTGCAATATCTCACCCTCAGAGCCTTATTTCTTATCATTTCAACTGGAAGAATCGATCGCCAAAGATCGGATAATTCACGTTCAGCAACATCACACTCCTTTGTATACTACTGAATCTTTTCGCTATCGCGATGAAGTAGTTGCTACCAATGGAGAAAACCATACCTATCATGCAGGGGCATATTTAGGAGATGGCTTGCATGAAGGAGCGATTTCCTCTGCTTTTCGAGTTGCTAAATCGATCGGTTAAATAGTTAATACACGTAGGTTGGGTTGAACGAAGTGAAACCCAACTCAACCTATAAATCTCTCGATCGAATGTGAACCCAATTTAAACTATAAATTGACCTTGGGCGGAGCGAAGCGGAGGGTTCACTGTGTTCAACCCAAACTACAGCTACCAATATATGTTGGGTTTCACTGTGTTCAACCCAACCTACAGCTCTCAAAATGTGGTAAAATTAAACCAACAAACTCAACCACTTTAGCGGTTTCCCACCGCATCAAACAGCAATCCAAACCAGAGGTAAACTAATGGACGCCAACACTGAAAATGTCCAACCCCTACCGCCCTTCAACGAAACAAATGAAGCAACCCCAAACATGGGCGGCGGTTTATCTGTAATTGAATATTGGGCAGAACATACGCTGTCTCCAGAAGGGCCGAAACTGTGGAAAAGTTTGCTGCACAAAAGTGCTTGTTTGTCTTGTTCTTGGGGTGCAGGCGGGCAAAAAGGAGGCTTTTCTAATGAAGCAGGCGAACCACTCCAGCGTTGCATGAAAAGCGTGGAAGCAATTGCTTCAGAAATCCAACCTCCTGTATCGAATCAATTCTTTGAAAAGTACAGTATTGCAGAACTCCAGCAATTAAATTCAATGGAGTGCGATCGACTGGGACGCTTGAGTTTTCCGATGGTGTTGCGGGCAGGAAAATCACATTACGAGCGCATTTCTTGGGAAGAAATATATCAAATTGCCGAAACTGGTTTTCGCAAAACTCCCGAACGAGTTGCATCTTACAGTTCCGGCCGTTCTTCTAACGAAGCAGCTTTTTTATTACAATTAATGATGCGGGCGATCGACTCTAATAATTTAGCAGATTGTTCCGATCTTTGCCACGCTCCCTCAACTGTGGGATTGAGTAAAGTCTTCGGTACTCGCACTTCCTTCGTCAGTTTGGAGAATTTAAAACAAGCAGATTGTGTCGTCCTTGCAGGTTCTAACTGTTCCTACAATCATCCCCGGTTGATGAACGAATTAATTAAGATTCGCGATAATGGCGGTCAAATAATTGTCATCAATCCCGTCATGGAAATCGGATTGGTTAAGTTCGGTTCTCCGGCTTTTCCGGTCAAATCTTTATTCACGGGTTCCGATATTGCTTCGCTGTACTTGCAGCCAATTCCAGGTAGCGATACTGCTTTATTTATCGGCATACAAAAATCATTAATCGAACAGCAATTAATTGATATCAACTACTTGCAAGCTTATACAGAAAATTGGGAAGCAGTATTGCAGCAAGCCCGCGAAACAGATTGGCAAACTATTACCGAAATCTGCGGAGTTTCCCACACAGAAATTAATGCAGCAGCTAAAATTATCGGCAATTCCCAGCAAGTTGTCTTCGCTTGGGCGATGGGAATTACCCAGCATCAAAACGGTGTAGATAATATTTTCAGCATTGCCAATACGGCTTTAATGACAGGAAATGTCGGCAAACCAGGGGCGGGATTGATGCCCGTGAGAGGGCATTCCAACGTTCAAGGATTCGGTTCGATGGGCGTGACTGTCAATCTAAAACAAGAGGTGCAGCAAGCTTTAGAAAAACTGTTAGGACGTTCTCTCAGCCGCGTACCGGGATACGATACTCGCTCTTTAATTACAGCAGCAGATGCGGGCAAAGTCGATACGCTAATTTGCGTGGGTGGTAATTTATATGCAGCGAATCCTGATGCAACTGAAGCGAAACGGGCTTTAGGCAATATCGAAACAATTATCTACCTGGCAACTAAACCGAATTTAGGTCATTTTCACGGCTTGGCAAAACATAATACAATAGTAATTCCGGTCTTGAATCGCTTGGAAAATCCTCACAAAACTACTGTGGAATCCGGCAACAATTTTGTGCGGTTAAATGATGAGGGCGAAACTCACCTGAAAAATTGCGATTTGATTTCTGAAGTAGATTTTTTGACAGAATTAGCTGCCCGAATTCACGGAACTTATCCGGTTGATTGGCGGCAAATGCAGGATACAAAATACGTGCGTCAACTGATAGCACAAACTATTCCGGGGTATGCTAAAATAGCAACAATTGATGAAACGAAAGAAGAATTTACGATCGCCAATCGCATTTTCACTGAACCAAAATTTCCCACAGAGTCGGGAAAAGCTCAAATGTTTGTGACTCCTTTACCCGCATTAAAACTACCGGAAATTATCGAATTTGGATTGCCGGAATCGGTGCGAGGTGTAGTGGTAGCCTTGATGACGGGGCGCAGTTATTCCCAACACAATACGGTAGTTTATAAAGCCAACGATAAATACCGGGGAATGCCGCACCGCAACTGCATTTTAATGAATCGCGCGGATGCGGAAAGTGCGGGATTTCAGGAACACCAGCGTGTGAAGGTGCGGGGAAATGCGGGGGAAATGGAGAATGTCGAGGTGATTTTTGGGGCAGTGAGGGCGGGTGCGGCTTTGATGTTTTATCCTGAAGTTAATGTTATATTTAATCCGGAGATTGAAGTGCGATCGGGGACGCCTGCTTACAAGCGCGTACCTGCGGTTGTGTATGCAGTTGAAAGTTGAGAGTCGATCGTTGATAGTTGATAGTTGATAGTTGATAGTTGATAGTTGATAGTTGATAGTTATAGTGCAAGCTTCCCCGCTCGCAATAGATTGATAGTTGATAGTCGAACGTTGATAGTTGAGAGTTGATATTATGTTCGATCGACTACTCATAATCAAAGCGGTTCGCAGTCAATCGGACTGAAGTTCGTACTACCAACATTAGGAATGAAAAATACATAAATTGATGAATTACTCAGGTTGAGGTTCAGGTTGAGGTACGGCTCGATAATTCCATTTTGGCAAATATTCGTCAAAAACAATTTTCATATTAATTCCTATTGTTTGTTTTTTTTGAGCTTTTATTTTGACGTATCCATGCTTTTTAAAAAGTTTTGCAACCAAAGGGAGGCTAACAGTAAAACCTGCCGATTGCAGTCCAGAGGCTATTTCTTTGTGCGTAAAATTAGTCCATTTGATTGACTCATTCATTGGATCTCCGGCTGTGTGATTTTTTAAAACCTCTAACAATGCTAAATCGATGCCAATTTGAGTAGTCTGCTGTATGACAAAATTGATAACAAACCATAATCGATAGTAAAATTCATGAACGTACAAATCACTGATTTACTGGCAAGCGACGAACCCAAAATTCAACAAGTAGCCCGATTGCTAGTTGAAGGTTTCAAAGAAAATTGGCCCGATGCTTGGCCCGATATCGATGCTGCTTTACAAGAAGTCCAAGCATCTTTTGCAGCCGATAGAATCAGTCGCATTGCTGTCAGCGATAGCGGTGAAGTTTTAGGATGGATTGGTGGGATTCAACAGTACGGCGGTAATGCTTGGGAACTTCATCCGCTGGTAGTCAAAACAGAATTTCGAACGCAAGGAATCGGCCGCCAACTCGTGGATGATTTAGCAACAGAAACTAAAAACCGGGGAGGGCTGGTGTTGTGGGTGGGTACAGACGATGAAAACAATCAAACTACTCTGGCCGGAATCGATTTATTTCCTAATGTTTGGGAACACATCGCTGAGATTAAAAATTTGCGAAGTCATCCCTACGAATTCTATCAGAAAATGGGTTTTGCGATCGTAGGAGTAATGCCTGACGCGAACGGAATTGGCAAGCCAGATATTTTTATGGCAAAACGATTGTAAAAGTTTCCTCCAAAATCGATCTAATCGGGGCGTGCGTATCCCGTTCTCGGGTCGCTAATAAACAAGCCTAAAACTAACGTATCCATCACCGTATCCCAGACAGGATGCACGCGTTCCGCATCATCAACCCAGTAATCTAAAGTAATCAAACACTGCACGCCAGAACCCAATCCGATACAAATTCGCGAATAAGCTTCCCGCTGTTCGGGAGGGTCGATAAACTTAAATTGAGTCCAAACAACCCTAGCGGTTTGCCTCTTGAATTGGATGATTTCTCCACGTTCGATCGGATTTCGCGAATCATTTTTGACCACCTTTTTTAACAGTGGAACCAAGGGAAATTCTGACCAATTATTGGGGGGCAGTAAATTAAAAGAAACTTCCAAACAGCAATCTTCATCCGGTGGCTTTTTATCAAAAAATCGAAACGATTTACTATCGGGTTCAAAATGCCAATCTTGGGGAACGTCAAAGCGGACTGCACCTCTTCCCGCCACAAAAATTCGATTTCCCGGTTCAGATTTCCAAATGTGGTTTTCCTTGAGCTCTAAAGTTTCCTTGAGCCATTCTTGTTTTTTGCGCTTAGACATAAAAAAACACACAACTGTTGTGTGAGTATTTTAGCTCTCGGGCGATCGACTTGTGTGGAACTATAGCAATTCTTAAGACTGCGGCATACATAAATTATACTAAATCCAGGTTGACTGCCCCCGTTATTGTCATTGCGAGCGAAGCGAAGCAATCGCAGAGACTCTGGAATTAAAGTGATGACTGAAGTCCTCATCTTCAGAGGACTAAAGTCCTCACTACAAACCTATCTTATTTAGAAGGAATC
>JBOFTL010000588.1:0-5855 GCA_051652045.1 Microcoleus sp.
GTATAAAACGCCGTAACGGGAATCTTTCTGTAGTCGGAACTATGGATAACAGTACCGTGAAGGAAATTTTGTATACCCTTAATCGGGCTGCAAAGATGCCCACGTCATAGCGTACTCGCTTGACGTGGGAGTATGTCACGATGAAAATAAGGCGGCAAAGTTTTTCGTAGTGAGGACTGTAGCAGTCTCGTCGGAGATCCCCCCAGGGGTGGGCACGGGGGCAGCACCCCTACACTCGGGGAAGAAAGAGTTTAAAAGTCCCCCTTTTTAAGAGGGATTTAGGGGGTCGAGATCTGAAGGGACAATTTGACAACTAGCCTTAAAGTCCCCACTACGAACTGTATTTGCAAAAGTCATCAATCGAACACTATCTAACAACCAAAGCCAAAAATTATGAGTATCAAAAAAGTTCTGATTGTTTTAACCAGCCGCGATACCCTTGGCGAAACTGGCAAAGAAACAGGCTTCTATCTCCCAGAAGTAACTCACCCGTTAGATGCATTTACGCGGGCGGGATTGGCGGTAGATTTTGTTAGCCCGAAAGGTGGTAAAGCCCCGATGGTAGGAATCGATTTAGCAGATCCGCTAAACAAGGCATTTTTAGAAACTTCCGAGTTAGTTTCTCGCGTTGAAAATACTCTCAATCCCGCGCAAATTGACCCTGCAAAATACAGTGCAATTTTCTATGCTGGCGGACACGGGACGATGTGGGATTTTCCTGATGATGCGAGATTGGCTGAAATTGCTGCTGCTATTTACGAAGCAGGCGGTATTGTTAGTGCTGTTTGTCACGGGCCGGCTGCGTTAGTCAATATCAAACTATCTAACGGCGAGTATCTAGTTACTAACAAGACGGTATCTGCTTTCACAAACGAAGAAGAAGCGGCTGTCGGATTGACGGAAATAGTACCGTTTTTGCTGGAGTCAAAATTAATCGATCGCGGCGCTAATTTTACGAAAGTTCCTAACTTTCAAGTTAGCGTTGTAGCGAGCGATCGACTCGTCACCGGTCAAAATCCCGCATCAGCAGCAGGTGTCGGCGAGCAAATTGTAGAATTGTTGAATGCAAGGAAGTAAAGGGCGATCGCGCTTGCTAGGTAGTGTTTTCAAACTACTCTTTGAAATTCCGCCGTGATTCGCCCGCATTCAAAACGGTTCGTAGTGAGGACTTTAATGTGCCATTTAGCCTGCATAGAAGGACTAAAGTCCTTACTACAAACTAAATGAGTTAATAGCTTCGATCGCTCTTGTGTCCTTACCCATAGCGTATGGTGAGCAGAGTTTACTAGATTTGACCGCAATTGAGCGTAAACTTAACAAAGTTTCATAATACCTGTTGGACTATCGATCGATCCCAAACAGGCAAAATGTCATGTTTTGCGATCGCCCGCTGCGTGGTTAGATCGAAAGAGAGGTTTGAGCCGGAAAAACCTGCACTCTTTCTGACAATTCTGCTATTCTCGATTTCATGACAGTAACACCCCACCGCGCTAATTTTTTGCAAGACCTCGATCGGTTGCATCAGTTTCTGTTAGATTGCCAACAATCTTTAACGGAAAAAGAGCCCACAAAAATAATTAGTATTTCTCGGGAAATTTCTCATGCAGATCCGCTGGCTTTGTTGCAAGAAATTTCCGCACCGCAGCAGCGGCACTTTTATTTTGAAAAAGCAGATCCGATCGCAGGTAAAAGTTTGGCGATTGCAGCCCTTGATTCAGCGATCCATTTCACTGCTTCAGGCACCGATCGATTTACCCTAGCTCAAAATTTTATCCGATCGTGCCTCGCCAGTACAATTGCGATCGGTGCGGATAATTTGCCCTTCAGCGGACCTCACTTTTTTTGCAGCTTTGCTTTTTTTGATGGGGATATTTCCACTAATTCTTACTTTCCTCCGGCTACTGTATTCGTGCCAAAATTGCAGCTTACTCGCTGGCAAGATACCTGCACTCTTGTCGTTAATGCAGTTGTGAAAAAAGACATAAATTTAAAAATAATTACGGAAAATATTTGGCAAATTTTTGATAAAATAGCGTCACGGAAATTCAGCAAACAAACATTTAACCTCAAAAGTTCGCTAGCGTTGCGACAAATTCCAATTAATAACGGCAGTCAATTTAAGAAATCTGTAACATCGGCACTAGAAGCGATCGAGTCTCAATATTTAAGTAAAATAGTGTTGTCCCAAGCGATCGATGTCATTTCTCAAACTCCTATTAGTTTAATAGATTCCTTAAATAATTTGCGTTTGGGTTATCCGGGTTGCTACGTGTTTTCCACCAGCAACGGTAAAGGTCAAAACTTTATCGGTGCCAGTCCAGAACGCTTGATTAGCATAGACAGCGATCGGCTAGCAACAGATGCTTTAGCTGGTTCGGCACCGAGGGGAAAAACAGAAGCTGAAGATGCAAAATTAGCCTTGAATTTGCTCAACAGCGAAAAAGATTTGCGAGAACACCGAGCGGTGATTGATTTTATTGCCGATCGCCTGTACAATCTGGGTATTATTCCCGAATTTTCCCCCCAGCCGAGGCTGCGGCAACTGTCAAACATTCAGCATTTATGGACGCCCGTAACAGCTAAAATTCCCGCAAACATTCATCTATTAGAAATTTTATCTCAACTCCATCCAACTCCAGCGGTAGCGGGCGTGCCGAGAGATACTGCATTAGCGCAAATTCGCCGCTGGGAAAGCTGCGATCGCTCTCTTTATGCAGCACCTTTGGGCTGGATCGATCGCCGGGGAAATGGTGAGTTTGCTGTCGGCATTCGATCGGCTTTAATCGACGGTTCTCGGGCTATACTTTATGCTGGTGCTGGAATTGTTGCAGGTTCGGAACCGGATAAAGAATTAGCGGAAATTCAACTGAAATTGCAAGCACTACTCAATGCTTTAGTTTAATTAAAATGACGCTCGATTTTCGCAATACAAATACTCTTTGGGCTTCGATCTTAACAGAGACTTTGCAGCGCTTGGGATTGACTGTAGCAGTCATTTGTCCCGGTTCTCGATCGGCCTTACTAACTATTGCTTTTGCCACTAACAGTAAAATAGAATCGATTCCCATTCTCGACGAGCGATCGGCCAGTTTCTTTGCGTTAGGAATTGCTAAAAAATCCGGGTTGCCAACCGCACTGATTTGTACCTCTGGCACCGCTGCAGCCAACTTTTTCCCGGCAATAATTGAAGCCAGAGAAAGCCGGATTCCACTGTTAGTTTTGACGGCAGATCGACCTCCAGAACTCCGCGATTGTCACGCCGGACAGGCGATCGATCAAGTGAAAATTTACGGTAATTATCCTAACTGGCAAGCTGAATTAGCTGTGCCATCTTCCGACACGCAAATGTTAGGCTATTTGCGGCAAACAATAGTGTATGCTTGGGAGCGATCGCTCTTGCCGACTCCCGGTCCCGTTCACTTGAATATTCCCTTTCGCGACCCCCTCATACCGCTCCTAGATACTGCTGTAGAAGCTTTAGCATCGCAATTTAATATTGATGATTTTTTTGCCGGAATCGAACGCATTTCTTTAGGTAAAAACTTAACATTTCCTTTGTTGACTTTTGGCAAAGAAAGCATTATTAAAAAATGGCATCAATGCGATCGAGGTATTATTATTGCAGGCGTCGCTGGGCCCGAAAATTCCGAAAAATATTGCAGGGCGATCGGTCGGATTTCTCAACTCTTAAACTGGCCTGTTTTAGCAGAAGGCTTATCTCCTTTAAGAAACTACGCTTCCTTCAACCCTTATCTAATTTCCACCTACGATTCAATCCTGCGCGATCGAGAATTGGCAGAGAAATTAACTCCAGAAATAGTCATGCAAATCGGAGACTTGCCCACAAGTAAAGAACTGCGATCGTGGTTGGATCGAACGCAACCCAAACGCTATATCATCGACCCCAGCAACCATAATTTAGACCCCCTGCACGGCAAAACAATTCACATCCGCACCTTCGTAGAAAATATCGCCGCCATTTTCCCTCAAATTCCCCTGCAAATCCCCTCCTTAAATCAAACAGAAACAGCGGAGATTCTAGCTTCCCTCACGGGCAAAGATGGTTCGGGAGGATTTCTGCAATTGTGGTGCGACGCCGAAGCCAAAATCCGCCAAGAAATAGACGGGAAAATGGCAGCAACTGACAGCATAATTGAACCAAAAGTTTCTTGGCTGCTGTCCCAAATTTTGCCGCCGGGAACGCCAATATTTATTGCTAACAGTATGCCTGTCAGGGATGTAGAATTTTTCTGGAAGCCGAATAACTTAAAAATTCAACCTTTTTTCAACCGAGGTGCTAATGGCATTGATGGCACACTATCAACAGCTTTGGGAATTGCCCACCGCGATCGCAGCAGTATCTTGTTGTCCGGTGATTTAGCGCTTTTGCACGATACGAACGGTTTTTTAATTAAAAATAAATTTAGCGGGCATCTGACAGTTATTTTAATTAATAACAACGGTGGCGGAATTTTTGAAATGTTGCCAGTAGCTAAATTTGACCCGCCCTTTGAAGAGTTTTTTGCCACACCGCAAAATATTAATTTCGATCGATTGTGCGCGACTTACGCAGTCGAACACGAAATAATTGACAGTTGGGAACAGTTACAACAAAAATTGAATCCGCTGCCAAAGACGGGCATTCGCGTCTTAGAATTGCAAACTGACAGGCGATTTGATGCTCGATGGCGGCAAGAAAATTTTTGACGTACTCCCCGCAATGAATCGACGGGGATTCTCAAAGGTTGCATGAAGGCGGGTTAAAAACCACACCTTCATGCTTTCTTCTTCCTGTTTCTCGGATTCTTAACTAGACTGTTACCAGTCCCCGTCAGACCATCTCTACAGGCATTTTCTTTAACGTCCAAGAGGCGTCCCCCCTCAGACAGTTGGACTACCCCACGATTGCGAATTACTTGGGCTGCTGCCACATCGCGATGAGTCGTGTAACCGCAGTTTTGACAGACATGAACTCTGTCACTTAAATCTTTCTTGCCTGTATGCGTATCGCATTGCGGGCAAACTTGCGAAGTGTAATATGAGTTTACTTTCTCAAAGTACACACCACGTTTCCAACACACCCATTCTAGGATTGATACAAACTGTCCAAATCCAGCGTCTAAGGTGTGCTTGCCTAACATCCCTTTTGCCCATGCACGGAAATCGATATCTTCAACAAATACCATTCCAGCATCATCACAAAGTTGATGAGCCAATTTAAAATGCCAATCTTTGCGGGTGTCTGCAATCCGTTGGTGCAATCGTGCAATTTTGCGGTTGATTTTGTGACGGTTATTCGAGCCTTTTTTCTTATGTTTCAATCTGCGTTGCAGCAATTTCAGCTTGCGTTGCAGTGTTTTTAAGAATCGAGGTCGTTCAATCAGTTCACCGTCAGAAGTTGCTGCAAATTTATCCAAACCTAAATCGATTCCCCTAGGGGGACCGCTGGCTACCGCTTCAGGAACGCTAACGTCGCATTCCAAAGTCATCATCCAAAAGTATCCTGAAGCCGGGCGAACAACCCTGACTTGTTTGATCTTAAAACCGTCTGGGATGCGGCGAGATTTGATATACTCCATCCAACCTAGCTGAGGTAACTTGATTTGATTCGGAATAACGAAAATCTGGCACTATTTTCCATAACCTGTAGGGGTCTTTCGCCAAGGGCTTTAAAGCCTGCTTTCCAGGTTAAATAAACCCGCCCTCCCCCACTAATAACTGGCGATCGCCCTTGGTTTGGGTCAGCAAATGCTGGCCGAGCTTTATAATAATTTGGGATCGATCGATACCATCTCGATCTAAAATCTTAAAGTATTGTGAAGCTGTCCCCAACTCGCGTTAGTTAATCCCTACTG
>JBOFTL010000589.1:0-3150 GCA_051652045.1 Microcoleus sp.
CCCCTCACGATCGATTCTTTACCCGCAACACCCTCACCGGAACTTACCGAACCGAGTCATTATTACACTGGTTTCGTACCTCAAACTGTCATTTTAGACCAATCGGGAAAAGTGGTTTTCGATGCTAAAGGACAAGTGCCGTTTGAGCAAGTAGATGATGTTTTTAGAAAAGTATTTGACTTGCTTCCCCGACAGGAATCCGTACCTTTAAAGCGTCGCGCTGTTAACGAGCTCAATACTGAATTGTCGAAGTAATCGAGAAACAAAAAGCAACGCACTACAGGGATAATTACAGCAGTTTTGGTGAGTTTGTGAGTTACAGAAAAATCGCGGGTAGGGACACGGCATTGCCGTGTCCTTGGGGAATTGTGCGATAAACTGATGTACTTCATAAAGGGTGCAATCTGCTGTATCAAGTATTCAGCTTTGTTGAGAGGGAAAAGGGAATCAAGAAGTAAGAATACTGGATTATAGGATTTGTCTGGTAACGAGTAACCGCTGAATCAGGCATGGCTTTAAATCCCTGCCTCAAAGCAAAAGTCCTCGCTAGCGAGGACTTTTAAAAGTATATAAAAAATTAGAAAAGCTGGATTCAGCAAAATACAACAAATTGAAAAATGCCTGTTTTTATAGAGGTCTATTCAGTCCTCTTCAGAGGACTTTCGCTATGAGGCGGGGGTTTAAACCCCCGCCGGATTGTGGGAAAGCGCCTGGGATTTTGACACCTAAGAATTATAATTTTTACGCCTACACATACGAACAAAACATTTCAAGCTACAAGCTAATATAGCAGTCACAAATCATTCGTAAACCACAGAAACCGGGTTTCTGAACCTTGGTAGTATTTACAAATCATTTGCGATCGCTATAGCTAATTGTTCGCAGTCAGGAATTCAGTCCTTGCTAATTCTGAGGACTGAAGTCCTCACTACAAACGGACTAATTGTTCGCAGTCAGGACTTTAGCCCGCATCCAATTCTGAGGACTGAAGTCCCCACTACAAGCCGATAATCTTTCCAAAATCTGCTTGAGGACGATCGCACTCCAATCAATATCCGCTTCAGTTGTATCTCGCCCCAAAGTCAAGCGAATGCCACCAACAGCCGCAGTTTCGCTGTATCCCATCGCTAATAATACCGGACTTGGAGTCAATTTTCCGCTGCTGCAAGCCGAACCGGAACTAATGCCAATTCCCGCTAAATTTAGCTGTCTCACTAAAGTTTTGCCAGTTACTTTTCCCGAAACAATACAAAAACTCACGTGGTGCGGCAAGCGGTGAATTCGATCGCCCGTCGGTACTAAACACGGCACATCAACTAATAGGTCGAAAAGTCGATCGCGCAGGGCAATTAATCTCGGCATTTCAGCAGGAATTTCCTGCAAAGCCAATTCCGCCGCCGCCCCAAAACCAGCAATTACAGGCACCGCTTGCGTGCCGGATCGCAGTTTCAATTCTTGCCCGCCGCCACCCAACATCGGCACTAATTCTATGCCATCGCGCACGTAAAGCGCCCCCGCACCTTGCGGCCCGTAAAGTTTGTGACTGGAAAGAGACAGCAAATCTACAGGCAGTTTTTTCACATCTATCGGCAATCTCCCGGCAACTTGAACTGCATCAGTATGAAAAATAATCTTGCGATCGCGCGCAATTTCTCCTAATGTTTCAATTGGTTGCAGAGTGCCGACTTCACTTTGACCGTAAATTACCGAAATTAAAACAGTATTCGATCGCAGCGACGCTTGCAAATCTGCAGGGTTAACTCGCCCGAATTGGTCAACTGGCAACCGCGTTACTTGCCATCCCCAATTTTCCAATTGTCGCACCGGTTCGGCGATCGCGGAGTGTTCTACGCTAGAAATAATAATATGCTGCGGTTTGCTATAAAGCCGGGCAATTCCCATAATTGCCAAATTGTTCGCTTCAGTACCGCCGGAAGTAAAAATCAGCGATTCCGGCGGCCCGTTAATCAAGCTGGCTACCTGCATTCTTGCCAATTCTAAAGTTGTGGCAGCCCTTTGGCCCCATTCGTGCAAACTGGAAGGATTTCCCCATTCTTGAATCATCGCTATTTGCATAGCTTGAATTGCTTCCGGCCGTGTCGGCGTCGTAGCACTGTAGTCGAGGTAAATTTGCATTGATTTAAACTCAGTAATGAAAGTTGACTTTTAACTATTAGCTAATGAAGGAAGAAGGCAGAGGGGGAAAGATTTTAGATTTCAGATTTTAGATTGTTTGATTGGAAGAGGGGGAGAGTGGGAAAGTGGGAGAATTACAAATTACCAATGTCAACTGTCCCAGGTCAACTGTCCTAAGTCAACTCTTAACTCTCAACTCTCAACTCTCAATCGCGAGCGAGCTCCCGACGCTCGCACTACAACTCTCAACTATCGACTCTCAACTCTCAACTAACTTCCTGGCTTGCAAACATTGTAATCTTCGTGCGACAAAACTTTTTGAGGAATCAAGAAAGTACCGCAATCTTCGCAAAGCAGTCTGTAGTGCCGCCCGATAGGAATGCTAACGATAAAACGATTGTGACGCAAACGCTTGCCACCGAAATCTCGATAATTCTTATTTTCGCCCAAAGCTGCTATAATAGCGCGAGCTTTGATGACTACGCGATCGGGCAGACCTCTAAGATCGATGAGATCTCTGTCAAATGATGCTTCCTTCTCTTGTTTTTTCGATTTTTTCTCTGCCAGGGCTTGAACGTATTGCTGTTGCGCTGCCAACTCTTGCGTGCAGCGATGGCACGTTTTACCATATCCTTTGTGACCGCACTGAAAAAGTGTTTTTCTCTTAGCCATAAAGCAGCAATAACGGGTCTGACCCACGCCCCTCAATGCTGCTACCCCACCCGCCATGTTTCCCGGCGTTGAGGCAGTCTCACCAAAAAAACTGCGCGGAGCGAAGCGGAGGGTTAAAGCCCAATTCTTATAGGACGGTTTTACAAAACATCTTGACAAATTGTAGGATAGAGTAGGGAGGTGATGCAAGTGTTCAATCTGACCTATGAGTTTAAACTCAAACCAACAACAGCGCAAGTCACCATCTTTTCCGACTGGCTCGAACAGTGTCGTCGAGTTTACAATTATGCTTTGAGACAGCGTAAAAATTGGTATAAATCCCGCAGTTGTCGGATTGACACT
>JBOFTL010000590.1:0-5783 GCA_051652045.1 Microcoleus sp.
GACTTGCAGAAACTTTTAGTAGAACAGCCGAATTTAGCAGACCAAATTGCTCAAAAATTGTCGGAAAGGCAACAAGCTTTGAGAGATTTAGGATTGTTAGATGGCGATTCTCTAGAACAAACGCCTTTCCTGAAAATTCGGAAGCGAATTCAAGTTCTGTTTGGAATTTAATTTTAGAGTTGGGAATTGGGAATTGGGAATTGGGAATTGGGAATTATCTCAAAATTCCAATCTCCCAATCAAACAATCTGAAATCTCCCAATCAAACAATCTAAAATCTAAAATCGAATCATCTTGCCTTGAATTCCTGCTGTGCTTCCCGTCGCAATTTAGCAGCAATTCTAAACAATTCTTGACCCGTATGCAGGTGTCGATCGTCATAATTGAGAGTAAATAAATGCAATTCTTCTAAACCGTCCCCTACTCGATGGATGCAATAGTAAAGATTAGCAGCAACTCCCGCTAAATTAGATGGATTGGGCATCGATCGCAAAACATCCTGAGATTTTTTCAGAAAATCACGACTCGCTGTAATATAAGACTCAAAATCTGCTATTAATTCATCATCAAAAGGATCGGCAGATAGGCTGTCAATTTCCTGTTTCAGCGGCTTCAAAATACTGTTAAGCATTCGATTGACCGGCTTGTAAACTCGCTTCACCCACTGTTCGATTTGCACATCAGCCTCGCGTCCGGTTTGCTGTTGGTAGCGGCTGACATTTTGAGCGGCTTGGGCTTGCTGTTGGCTGTTGCCAGAAAGTTGGCGATCGTAAAACTCCCTCTGCTGCGGATCTCCCAATATTTCATAAGCCGCATTCAAGCGAACAATCTCATCATGACCCGCCGTTTTGTTGTTGCTGTCTGGATGCAATAACTTAGCCAAACGGCGGTAAGCTTGCTTAATCTCTGCTTGAGTTGCTGTTGGGTTGACCTTCAAAGTCTTGTAGTGATTGCTAAGGTAAGACACGCTGTTACTTCCTAGAAACCTGGATAATTTTCAAAAAAAAGTGCTTGACAAAAATTTCATAACTTGCTAAAATCATAGGTATTTTCTCAATATAAAACAATGTCAAGTGTCACTAAAAAAGTCACTTTAAAAATTATAATAAAACCACTTCATAAAAATAAAGTACCCAGATAAACAAAAATAAAATAAAATCAACATCCCCTACCCTTCAGCAAAACCCTTGGGAAAGAAGGATGCCCCTTCATCAGCGTTCATCAGCGTTTATCTGCTAATATCTGCGGTTGCAAAATCCACCATCGAAAAAAAGCAGGACGCATCTTAATAACGCCCTGCTTTCAGTTTTTGCAATACTAAAGTTCGATCGCCCTAATTAACAGCAACCGCCAAATTCAATTCCGGATCTTGGAACAAAGGAGTGCTCAGATAGCGTTCCCCAAAACTCGGCTGAATCATCACAATCAACTTCCCTGCATTCTCAGGGCGTTTGCCGATCGTCAAAGCCGCACACAAAGCCGCACCGCTAGAAATGCCCGACAACAGCCCTTCTTCCCTTGCCAAACGCCTACCGTAGCCGATAGCCTCATCATCGCTAACAGTTATCACCTCGTCGATCGTCTCAACATTCAGCACGGGGGGCACGAAGCCAGCACCAATACCTTGAATTTTGTGAGGTCCCGGCTTACCCCCGGAAAGTACCGGACTGTTGGCAGGCTCAACGGCGATCGCCTTAAACCCAGGCTTCCGCGCCTTGATTACCTCCGCCACACCTGTCATCGTGCCGCCAGTACCCACCCCAGAAATCAGGAAATCCACCTCACCATCTGTATCTTCCCAAATTTCCTCAGCCGTTGTCTGGCGGTGAACCTGCGGGTTAGCCGGATTGCGGAACTGCTGCAACATATAGGCATCGGGAGTTTTGTCAACAATTTCTTGAGCGCGGCGGATGCAGCCGCTCATGCCTTCAATTCCCGGTGTCAGTTCCAGTTGAGCCCCATAAGCCCGCAGCATCGATCGGCGTTCCGTACTCATCGTATCGGGCATCGTCAAAATCAATTTGTAACCCTTAGCCGCCGCCACCATTGCCAAAGCAATACCGGTATTGCCGGAAGTCGGTTCCACCAAAATCGTTTTGCCAGGACTAATCAGTCCTTCAGCTTCGGCTGCGTTTACCATATTGACACCGATCCGGTCTTTTACTGACGCTGCCGGATTCATGCCTTCGAGTTTGACCACAATCCGGGCTACACAGCCTTCAGCTTGGGGAATGCGGTTGAGTTGTACCAGGGGCGTCCGCCCCACCAATTCTGTAATATCGCGAGCAATGCGCATAATCTCTATTAAATTGCTAAGCCATAAATTACAATATTAGTCGCTAATTGCTGGTAGCTTCAGACAGTTAATTAGATGTAATACATGATATCGAGCTGCTGTCTGGCATTGCGCTTTTCCGAGAGATCTTGCAGCGTATATTTTTGTAAAACCGAGTTGGCACTCGATCGCGCTTCCTGCCAAACTTCCCAAATCACCGCACTTTCTGGTGTTTGAGCCGGGGAGTCTTTTTCAGTGCGATCGCCCTCAGAGCCTTCGAGACAGTTGAAAACATCTAAAAGCGTAATTTTCCAAGGTTCCCTCGCCAAAATATAACCTCCTCTAGCACCCCGCTGACTGCGAATCAGCCCGCAGCGTCTCAGTGCCGCCAGCAACTGTTCTAAGTAGCGATCGGGAATATTTTGCTGAGCCGCAATCTGGCGAATTTGCAGTGGCTCGCCTTCTGCGTAACAATCCGCCAGTTCCAGCAAAGCCAGGATTGCGTATTCACTTTTACAGGATAGTTCCACCATAATTTATTTTAACTTGACAGGCGGGAATTCCCAACATACGGGCTAGCGTGGGTGGTGGGTAGCTCGCAATTCTATTTTCTCGCATTTTCTAATTATACTCCGGTTTTCCACTAGAGTTTATCGACTTGGGGCGATCGGCTATTTCAGGCTCCGTAGCTGTGGACTTGCAAAAACATCAAAAAGCCCTGCCATTGGCAGGGCTCGATCGACAATTAGGAACTTGGAACGGGGGCGAAATCGCCCCACCAGATCCTAAAACTTGTTCTTAGAACGTGAAAGTAGTTCTGAGAGTACCGATAATAATGTCGTCATTCTGGTCATCTTGATTGGGATTGGTAATCCAAATAACGCCCGGAGTCAGAGAAATATTATCCGTAAGCTGGAACTTGTAAAACCCTTCAACGTGCCACGAAGTATCGTTGCGGAAGCTGCGCAAGCTTCTTGGAGCCTCAAGCTTATCCAAGTAAGGCTCGCGACCTACCACTACGCCCAACAAATTGCCCTCTTTGCCAAAATTGGGTAAAGCCAAGGTAACGGCATAGTTCCAAATTCTGGCATCGCCGAGCCCGATAATTCGAGCATTCGTCAAACCAGCCCAACCGCCGAGTACAAACCTCGGGCTGATACGCAGTGAAGCTTGAGCTCCGTAGGAGTTGCTGACAACTTTACGAGCGCGGAAACCATCAAAACCTTCGCTCAAACCGTTGAGAGAATTAGCCACGCCGGTACCGGTGAAACCGCCCAGATTGCCCGGTCCGTTGGACAAACCGTTGTCAAATCCGAAGTTACCCCTGCTGAAGTAACCGTGGTTGTAGCTCAAAGCAATTTGCAAACTGCGTCCGGGCGTAAAAGTCAACTGCCCCATCGCAGTGTAGTCGCCGTTGAACAAGCCAGCACCCCTGCTGGGATTGGCCGGGTTTGATGCCAAGTAACCGAAGGACAGTGAAGTCGGGCCGAAGATACCGCCCAACAAGCCCCTGCCACCGAAAGCGTAATCAAAGCCGATACCTGCGCCACCGCCCAAGCGGTAAATCGGGTTGCGCTGTCCGAAAGCGCTCAGAGCTCCGTTACCGCCGTCAAAGTCTTCAAAGTAAGGGTTGACGGTCGGCATGATGTCGTCCCACACGCCAGCATTGGCGGCAATGGTAACGTTCGTCCGGGCGCTGAGAGGGAACTTGTACAGCAAGCTGTCGAGGTGGAAAACGTTGTCGGTTCTGCCAACTACGTTCCAAGTTTGAGTGCCTTCGCTGGTAGCCCCAAAGTTGAAGTTGTCACCATTGCCGACTTGAAGTCTCGTCAGCAGCAAATCTCTGCCGGTAAAGCTAGTGTTGAGATTCAAGCGAACCCGCTGTTGGAAGACAGCTTCGTTGTTATCACTGCCAATTCTTGTACCGTCTCTGCCAAAAACACTAACGTCGCCGCCAAAGTCGTCGCTGAGGGCGAAAATTGCTTCCCCAGTCAGTTTGGTAGTGGTAGAGAATTGGTTGGCTTCTAGTTCAGCGGTGCGAGCTTCCAGAGCATCAACGCGACCGCGCAGGGTAGCCAGTTCCGCTGCAAATTCTTCTTGGAGGCGTTGCAGGGCTGCCAAATCTTCTTTGGTCGCTAAGTTACTGGTGCCTGCTCTGATGAGTTCGTTAACTTTGTCCAAACAAGCATTCAAACCAGCGGCAAATTCGTAGCGGGTCATTGCCCGGTTGCCGCGGTAGGTGCCGTCGGGATACCCGGCAATACATCCGTAGCGCTCGACTAGGGATTGCAGTGCTTGGAACGCCCAGTCTGTGGGCTGCACGTCGGACAGTTGAGATACTGAGGTGACTTGACCTTGAGCTTCGCCCCCGGCTGCACCTTCGGTGCTGTACTGGTTGAGCTGTTCTAGTGTGGAGCCTGGGTTTTGAGCTGCCGGTGCGGCGGTTTGGGCTAGAGTTTCAGCAGGTTGAGGCAAATTTTGCTGTGCCGGTGCTGCTGTGCCGATTTGCTCTGTTTGGGCGATCGAAACTGAAGTTTCTGTAGCTTCTGTTTGAGCTGCGGCAGCCGCAGGGGTTTCTAATTGAGCAGCCTTGGTCAAAGTTTCTGTTTGCTCTGCAACAGTTGGCTGAGCGGCGGCTAAAGCTTCACTCGCTGGTTCCGATCCCACCGATTCTGTGTTGGCCGGTGCTGGGGCTGGGTTTGCCGCGATCGCACTTTCAGTTGCAGCAGCAATTTCTGCTGGGGCTGCGCTTGCCGCTACAGTTTCCGAACTGGTGGCAGCGGCAATTTCTGCATTCGGTTCTGCTGCGATTGGTGCTGCAGTTGTTTCGGAAGTTGTTTCGGAAACGGCAGCTAAAATATCGAGTTTAGCTTCGGAGTTTTCGGCAGTTTCAGTTTTAGCAGCTTGAGGCTGTGCAGCATCAGCTACAGACGTAGAGTCTGCTGCGATCGCGCTTGCAGAAACTACTAGGGTAGCTCCCAAGACTGCTGGACTGATTAGTAGATATCTCCACAAAATTTTTGTCATGTTCTCTCTCATCCTCACACCGATTACAAAGAAAATTGTTTGAGTCTTCTATGCGGTCAGTCTTTGCCACACTAACACAGTTACAGGTTTTACAGGCAAATATTTCACTCGCCTATTTTGACCTTTTGCAAGGTGTAACCCTTACCGGACGGACTACTGCGCCCTGTATTCCCACCTTCGGGAAGTCGCTATCGCGTCTGTACCCTTTGTGTTGGGGAATACTTTTGTGACAATATTAGCACTTCCGCTGACACAGGGTTGACAACTCCCCCTTCTGAAGAGAGGGGGATTCAAAAAGGCTGTTCCGAGGCAGGGTGAACCCGTACCTATCCACCTTTTCTTCCTGTCTCCTTGGCTCTTAACTAGACGTTCAACCCATGTCTCTCGCCCCCGTCAGACCGCCGACCCAGGCATTTTGGTTAACGCTCAGGAAGTGCCCCTCCCCAAACGGATCTGAATATTGGTTTTGTTTTTGCCCTTT
>JBOFTL010000591.1:0-7568 GCA_051652045.1 Microcoleus sp.
CGATTCAACACCCTGAAATTCCTGCCATGTGGTGAATTTGTAGTCACCATCCCAATTGATAACGCAGCCCCTATCGGTGATGTCATCCGTCACACGCCCGATCGACTGCCCCCGACGCACGATCGAGAGTGGTGTTACCCACAATGGCCGATCGCCCAGGATTTTCTTAGCCTCAACCCGTGCAGACACCTCAGCTTGGATAGGTTCAACGACCTCGACAGGGACAAATGGGGCTGTTTCTTCTGGCTTGGGGTAATGGGTGGGTTCTAAGGGCATTACTGTGGTGATCCCCGCTCTGTAGATCCAGCCCTCGCCCTCACAGCACCGAACTTTCACCTGCCAGAGCTTCACGTCGATCACCTCAAGCCAATCCTCCTTAGTGCACATCGGCAGATTGCTATCTCCGATCGGCAAATCCTCTTTCTTCACCCGCACCATGTCGCCGACACTGACTTGCTTGTGGGCGTAGTCTGGCTTGCGTTCCCAAGACATGCGCCATGCTTTCCACGCATCTTCAAGGCTAGGGAATTCAAACAGTCCATCGTCGTTTTCGACCAGCAAACCGTCGTGCATAGACGCACGAATACACCCTTTGAGGCCAAACATGCACTCCAGTTCTTGTCTGTTGGGTGGCGGGGAATACCCAGGCAAGCTGCGGTGAATTTCTTGAATCCGCCTTGGGGCGACTACTTGCCCCTTCGCCATATCTATTCTCAGCTTGCCATACTCAATAAGTTGCGCAGCTTGCTTTACTGTTATTTTGAACTGCTTGGCACCCTCAACGATCGCTTCAAACACATCATTGGGAACATTCTGAGCCGAAATTGCGTACAAAACTGAAGATGGGCAATTGTATCCAATCGCTTCTAAATCATGCAATCGCCCCTCAAATCGATCTGCAACAGATATGTAGTTGTAAATACTTGATTGTTCTAGTCGGGTTTTGCATTTTGCGTCTAGAATGAATTCGTGCGCTGAGTCAAACTCACCTTTATACTTTTTCAGGATAGTCCCTAATCGGTAAACCCCGATTGCGGTGGCTCTGAATACACTCTTAATCTCCGCCACGTAGCTATTGATTCGCGAATCTCTACCCTTAGAGAGATCCGATGATTGGACAGACAATGTACTATCTGGCATATAAGTTTCCCTTTTAATTGATGAACGCTAACCGTAGGCTAGTACCTACGGTTTTTTATTGAGCGGAATTCAGAATCGCCCATACCTCCTCCTTAATCTCAGCCGGGACCGCCAAAGTCCCTCCCCTGCCCGCTGACTCCTCCAATCGCTTGCGCCAATAGGTCGCACGCTCTTTAAGGATTAAGTCGATAGCAGCGTCAACCTGAGAAAGTTTAGCTTTCTTGGGAATTCGCACCCTAGCGTCACGATAGCTTCTCTGATTTGTCGTCATATTTGAATTGTGTTTGAACCCATGTTCTGATTGTATATCGTCATATTTGTTCTGTCAACAAACACCTAAAAACGGGCATAGCAATGATGTGCGCAAAAAATTCCCGATCGGCCGACTCGCCGAAGGGTACAATCAAGTCGAGCAGAGGCGGGAAAGGTATGGGTAAGAAGTCAACAGCGACGATCGAGCAGAAGCAGGTCATGGCGGATCTGCTGCAAGCCTATATGGACAAACGTGGCTGGGGGCCGACCCAAGCTGCCCATGAGATCGGTGTGGCGCGAACCACACTCAATGCCTGGACTAGTCTTACAAGTTTACCAGAGGGGGAGAACGAGAAAAAAGTAGCGGCTGCGCTCAACTATACGATCGATGAGCTGAGACTTGTCCTGGATGGGATAAAAATTGAAGCGGACGATTCCCCGCTCAGTCTGTTGATTGAACGGATCCGACGAAGAAACCCCCAAGAGCGATTGATACTCCTGGGGGTTCTGACCGAACTATTGCAAGAAGACTTCACGGGCGAGTAGCGATCTCAACTAAGGTGTCGATCGCGCTATAAATTGGGGCCAGTTCGTGATCTGGCAGTCCTAACTTCGCAAGATGCAGTCCGGCAGTTTCCGCCACCGTATTAGTGTCTATATAATCGATCGCGGCCTTCAGGGTTTCCGCAGCAGTAAAACCAGGATGGGAGATCACAGAGAGAACTCCATCCTGGTTTTTTAAATTGGCCTGATAGCCCGTGAGAGTTTGAACTATCTCTACAAAGTGGGTTTGATGGTTGAGCGTAAGCGACATATTTAACAGGAAGCCGAACGATAATTAGTTCAAAAGATTTTATATCTTTTCTCCGTGAAAATACTAGGTGAATCGGGAAGAAAAAGGGAAGATGCGCCACACGATCGATTTTTTGTTCTGTTGCTGTATGCGGTTTTTGGGTCAAGAATGTAGTTTTCAAGCATTCTGATTCGTTGTTCAGTCCAAGCAATTCGGGTTTTGCCTTTCATTCCTCGACGAGCTTCTTTAAGGGTGAAAATTGATGCGTTAGATCTAGCTTCCCTAAACTCTTGCCCCAACACACAGGCATTGCGCAAACTTGCTACTTGCTCTAAATTTGGAATATTTACAGCGCTGTTAACAATCGCGCTTGAAGTGTTAGACAGATTTTTGTGTGCAGCTTTCAAACATCCGCAAGACTTGTTCCCGCCACGTCGCAAGTTTGAGGCATAGCAGTTTTTGGTATTTCCGCAATCACATTTACATTCATACATGAGAGCCGCTTTATTTGGCGAATCCACTTGGCGAACTACCACCAACTGTCCAAAGCGCTCGCCTGTCAAATCCTGAAGGTTTGCCTTCCCGTTAGCAACAACAGCTTCGTGATGCAAACATCCACAAGATTTAACAAACCCTCGGCGCAGGTCTCCGCTTGTCGCAAACTTTTCTCCCCCACAAAGACAAGAGCAAGCCCAATACGTTGCTCCTTTCTGGTTTCGCTTCGGTGCAATCTGTTTTACTGTAAGTCGCCCAAAGGTGTCTCCAGGCTGAATAGTTTGACGTAAAATGACAATCTCAACCACGGGCTGCAATCTCCATTTCTTTGATGCGATCGTCATGGGTGATCGCTTGGGCTTCAACGTTTACCTTGATCTTGACGATGCCTTTCTTGCCCAAATTAGCGATCGCGGCTATTACATCAGTTTCAGTTAATCCCCACCGCTGGCAGAAATCAAACATCTTCAACGGTTTGATTTGACGAGTTAGCCCATCAATGCGCAACGCGCAATAAATGTATCCCCTTAGTGGAATCAACCCTTCCGCCTTTAAACCCATCAATTCGTTGCGGTCTAGCACTATGTGAGGCTGAGACGCAGCCTGCTGATTAGTTTTTTGGCCTTGTGGTAAGGCTGCTAAATGTTCTGGGCAAAGCCACCCACCCGGCATGTACGGGTGAGGCTGAAGACTGCCTGAACGATCACAAAGATTGCATCTAGTCATTAAATTTGACTCCAAAATCACGATCGAAGTATTTACAGATGCGGAGATAAAGCTCCTTAGATAAAGCCAGCTTCGGATCGTCGTTAACAATCCTGAGCCAGTATGGGCGACTAATACCTATTGCCCTGATTGTCGCGTGACATACTCCCGACGCTCATGCTGCGCTTGCTTAATTGCAGCCCCAACACCTTCGGCAGGATAGTCCGTCGTCACTGTTTCTCGAATAACCATTCGTCCATTTGCTTTTTGCGCTGGACTGCCAGGGTTATGTGAATAGCTGTCAACGGATCTTCTGCCAAAAGGAAGTCTATTCAGTGGCGGATTAAAATAATCAATTAATGCCAGCTCAATCTCACTTAACAAAATCGCATCACACTCAAAATACGAAATCCTGCAATTCTGAACTTCCCCAAATCGATGATGGTTCGCCCATCGTTGTCGAGGGTTGATCGACCTACCTATATATTGAATTTGATTTTGAGCGTCGATCGCGAAATAGATCGATGGGGTCTTAGGCAGTCGCTTCCTGTCCTCTACCGAAACACAGGGCAAGGATAGAGGATTGATAGCCAAAGGATTAATCATTCGACAGCTTCTCCTCTTCAAACAGATCGGATGGGTCGCATTCAAAAAGGTCACAGAGTTTAGCAACTCTGACGAACATTTTTACCCCGTCGCGACTTTTCTCCCAATTCCTGACAGTCGAAATGTCAACGCCCAAGACATCGGCCACTTGGCGCTGAGTCATATTTTTGGTTTCGCGCAACTGCGCAATTCTGGACACGTAGTTTTCTCCCATGCGTTAGTTCATAGCACAAGATTAGCATGTGTTTCTTCATACTGACAAGCTCACTTGAAAAAAGTCGTATGAACTTATTGACAGCGTGAAAAAGTTCACGCATAATAGACATAAGAAAGGCGGTCGCCCTGGAAAAGTAACCGCCCTTCTGAAAACCACAAAGTTTCTGGAAAGCATCATTATGGCACACTTCACCACGAAATATGGCACGAGCGGCAACAGGTCTGAATACTTTGGTATCTACGACTCCGAGGGATTTTATATTGGTAGCGCGTACACATTCGGTAAAGGCTGGTTTATTCGAGGCTTGTTCAAAGAAGTCTCTAAATCTTTTTCAGATTCGCAAGTAGCGATCGAGCAAGCGGTGTTCGTCTACCAGAAGGAGCAGGCTGAATACGCCGATCGTGAGTTAATGGCAACTTTCTAACTCAATAGCCCCAACTGGCGAAGCCGTTCGATTCGGTGATGAGGCATCGGCCAATACAGGCCAACTACACAAAATTTGGAGAATCAATCATGGACCTCAATCTAACCATCCAAGACCTCAAGACCGTTGTTCTAGAACACGTTTCGTCTGACTGGGTGCGCGAGAACCACGGAAAACTTACTTTAAAGGCCACATGGCAAGCTGCCTACGATCGGCTGTCCGAAACGATCGCCGCCAAAGTAGACCAGGCCACCGAAACTGCTGCGGGTTACGCGTGGACCAAGGCTGCTGAGGTTGTGGAGCGATTTGATGGCACCGCTCAATATATCCAGGATTTCAGCCGGGATGATGCGGCTTATCTCGCCCTAGCTGCCACCGCAATGTTTGCCCGATTGGCTGAACGGTCGATCGAACTACTGGTTATGGTCGGGGTGTTCTGCTGGTTCCTTGCGATTGAACTTAAGGATTCTGGGATTGTAGATCGAACCTTGTCGCGAATGGCTGAGCTTGAAACGGCGCGAGAACTGGAAAGCCTGAAGATTGAGCCACCGATGATTGAATTTAGAAGTCCATTACTAGCCTCAACTGTGAGGATAGCGAGCTAGATACGATCGCCTCACGCCGCTAGGGGCAGGTTAGCGGGCAAATAACCTTTAGGAGCACTATGAAAACAGTCGCAAAATCAACTTTTACTGCTGCTGCTTTTGCAAATGAAGTGGCTCGCCGAGCCGGAATGAATGGAGGGCAGGGGGCAGGAGTCTACGGCAGGTTTGGAGCCGACACTGGTTTTATCCAGTTTATGTCTGGTGGCAGCACATCTTGGGAGATTCTTCTCCCTCCTGACGAAGAAGAGGAGGCAAATCAAGAAAATTAATTCAAAAGCCGATCGCTGAATTTCCACACCCCGCGATCGGCCCATCCCCAATAATTCAAGGAGACTATTTTCATGTTAAGACAATTAGCGATCGGTTCATTAATCTCAATCCTGTTCTCAACGCCTGCAATGGCTAACAACAAGTTTGCGGCTGATGTAACCGGAGCAAGAACCGCGCCACATTTGGCGGTGCGGAAAGCGTGCCCGAAGGCTACTAAAGGGATTCCAGCTCGTGGATATCGCGCAGTAGTCGCCCAGTGCGCCAGAGAGCGGAATAAACCCAGCAATTTGTTTGTACCAGACAAGAATATCGGCGCACCCTTGGTAACTCAAGGCTCTGCCACTCGTTAATTTCCAAGGCTTGGCGGATGCCTTAAAATCCGCCACCTGCAAATTCCAAAATTCTGGAGAAGAGGATGAACGAATATCAATGCGAAACTTGTGGCTCTGCCATCATGGATGATGGAGACTGTCTATGCACGATCGATAGCTTGTCCGACTGGGGAAATTTATTCACAATTGCACATGAAAAGTAAAACATACGATCGACTTTCGGATTTCGATAAGCGATTAGCTGATCTCCCAGGCACGGTATACAAATTCTCTGATATTGAATCTTGGGAAAGGTTTTGGAAAACCTGTAATCCAAAGGCTTTAACCAACAGAGGAAAACTAGTTGTAATTTGTTTTGACGCAAACCCATGAACAAAACCGACCAACTTTTAGCTGAAATTCTCGCTGAACTTCGATCTAGTAATCAGCCCCTCGGATTCGGCCACCCGCCAAAACCCCGCTATATTTATGCCAATCGCCAATACAGCGACTGCCTTTGGTATCACTGGAATGGAGCCAAGAACGAGCATGAACCGATCGACTACCACGCCCTAACCGGGACGATCGAGAAACTAGAAATTGAATCTAAGGAATTCCGAGGCAAGCCTGACCCCAAGGTTAATTTGCATATCCGAGCCGATCGACTTTATGTGATTCAGGCAGGCTTTGATACTCTGTTCGCCAAAGGGTTATTGTTCACCCTGTCCAAATTACCTGCTGCTGCTTTCAAGTCACCAATCACGATCGCCGTTGAGCCTGGAGAAACAGAGCAAGTACTGTTCTGTCGCATCTACAATCCGGCGACAGGGCAAGCAGTTTACGCGCCATACCCTGAAGATGTGGATTGGGCAGCAGTCGCTCAGAAGGCGATCGGCAAAATTAATCCATCCACCCCTACCCCCGAACCGGACGGGCAAGGGCGATTAATTGAGGAAGACACACGAGGAATCATTGACCAGTTAACATCCCAAATCAAGACCACTCCCCCGGATGTCATGGCGAGAAAGGTTCAGGCGATGGCACCCACGATCGGGCAAACTCAAGCCGATGTCCTACTTAACCGGATCGACTTATCGGATACGATCGCTCAGATTAGTGCAGAAATGACGCGAGTGGGTTGGAGCAAAAAGCAGGGTGCAGATTTCCTGGTGGATGCCTATGGCAAAAGAACCCGCGCCGAACTGAACGAGGAGCAATTGCAGTCGTTCCTTGGACATCTGAAGAATTTACCATCAGTTCAACCGGCAGCAGCTACAGGAGAGTGGTGAATTCCAAAATTTTGGAAACAAATAAGGGGCGATCGTATTGCACGATCGCCCCTTATTTGTTATTGCCATGCTGCGGCTTGTGCAGCTTGGCATTGCCGTCTTAGGTTGTTGACGAATGACTGACCTTGAGGCGATAGATTTTCGTAGGTCAATTGCTGCTGGTAACTCATGTCAGCCTGAATTTGGCGGAATGCCTGTTGGTCTTGCCAATGTCCTAATGCTGATTCGTAGCTTAGCCCGGTGGTCGCCATGATGACCTTGATTTCTTCGATGCTAGGGAACATGCCGATAGTCTCCGATAATTTGCGGTAAGTTTCTCGATCGCGGACTGACTGTTTCGATTGCCGAGTATTGGGTCGATTCTATCTCGAATCCAATTATCTGGCGAGTGTACGCCGATCGGGTTCGACTTATTATGGCACCACTCGCAAACCGGAAATAGGTGTTTACCCAGGATGTCT
>JBOFTL010000592.1:0-6676 GCA_051652045.1 Microcoleus sp.
TCGGATCCTCATCCACCCGTCCCCTGCTTAAATCTACAATTATTAGATTGCTTACGGGTGGAATCACAGCCTCACGCGACTCTCATCCCACACTAACCGAGGCGGTATAGTGTGGGGATTCCCGTCTGTTTAGCTAAAGGTTGGAGCTATCGCATACTCACATTAATTGTTACCTTTGGAGGTGTTTTCAGCGTCAGCATTCTCATCGGTCTGATCGTCAGCGGGATTAGCGAAAAGGTGGAAAACCTGCGCAAGGGACGATCGCGAGTGCTGGAAACAGATCACATCGTAATTCTGGGTTGGTCAGTTCAAGTGTTTACTATCATCTCCGAACTAGCCGAGGCTAATGCCAATCAGGCTAATACCTGCATTGTCATCCTTAGCGAAAAGGATGCAGTGGAAATGACTGATGCCTTGCGCGAAAACCTCGGTAAACTTCCCAAAGTTAAGCTCATATGCCGCACGGGAGATCCGAGTAGCATGGCCGATTTGGGCATAGTTAGTATTCAAACATCCCGATCGATTGTAATTCTTAACTCTTCGGAAGATCGTTCGGATGGCGCAGCGATTAAGACTCTACTAGCGATCGCCAATATTGAGCGCGAACTGTCGAAACCTTATCACATAGTTACTGAAGTCAAAAACCCCAGGACTATTAATGTACTTCAAAGCATTGCGGGCGATATGGTAGAGACGGTACTGGTTAAGGATACGATCGCCCGGATTTTGGTCCAAACTTCCCGACAGTCAGGTTTATCGGTGGTCTACACCGAACTGCTAAATTTTGATGGCGATGAAATTTACTTTCATGCCGAACCAAATCTCGCAGGCAGGACTTACGGAGATGCTCTATTTGCCTACAATGATTCGACCGTCATCGGCATCGCAAGCTCGAACGGCAAAGTCGAACTCAACCCACCCAGCGACACCTTAATCGAACCAGGACACCGACTGGTAATTATTAGTGAAGATGACGATCGGATGCAGCTTTCAGGAATGTCTCAACTGCCGGTCGAGTACAAAGCGATTAAGAATGCCAGTCAGGTAACGCCACCACAACCAGAAAATACCTTAATTCGGAGCGATCGCGTTGCTTTTATTATTCAGGAACTGGATAGATATGCAATCGCGGGTTCTCATCTAACTATCGTGACAGTGTTCCCCGAAGCCGAATTAACATTGTCTGGCAAATCTTTGAACCTGCAAAATCTCACCCTGGACTACCAGCAAGCAGATGCTACAGCTCGTGAAGTTTTAGAAGGCTTAAACTTACAGCAATACCAACAGATAATTGTAGTTTCCAATACTGAAATTGACCCCGATCGGGCCGACGCCCGCACCCTGGTGACGCTGTTGCACTTGCGAGAAATTGCCAAGCGCAACCAATATAAATTCCGGATCGTTACGGAAATGCTCGACACGCGCAATCAAGCACTGGCTCAAGTAGCTCAACCAGATGATTTTGTCATCGGCGAGCAAATCATTAGTTTGATGCTGACTCAAATTGCCGAACAGAAACACCTCAATAGTGTCTTTAAAGAATTGTTCGATCCCGACGGTTCAGAAATTTACCTCAAACCCGTAAGTGACTACATTCATGTCGATCGACCCGTCAATTTCTACACTCTGGTAGAAGCGGCCAGACAAAGGGGAGAATCGGCGATCGGATACCGCCTGCAAGTTAATGCTAGCAACAAGGCAAAATCCTACGGTATTGCCATCAATCCCCAAAAAGATAATTCGATCGAATTTACAGCGGAAGATCGGGTAATTGTTTTAGCTGAAAACTAACATTGAGAACAATCTTCAGAAATGAGGTGGTTCTGACAATTTCCAGCACATAAACTAGCCTGTTAACAGGGTATTGCTGAATAAAAATGGCTGGCGATCGTTGCAAGGAGTTTGAGCCTATTTCCAGCGATAAAAGTGCCAGAGTATCGCATATAAAAGCTCAAAATCCTTGCAGTTTTCCTTCTAATAAAGCAACAGGATTATACCTATGCGAGCCCTCAAGCAACTCAATCGATTTAGTATCCGTACCAAACTGATCGTCATGCTACTGGCGGTCAGCCTTTCTTCCATATTGGCAAGTACCTTTATTTGCTCGAACGCCGGACAACAAATCCTCGAGCAGCGAGTATACAACCAGCTAACAAGTCTGCGAGGTATCACAGCGACTCAAGTCGAGGAATATTTTAAATTTCTGGTCGCACACACCCAAACCCTCAGCGATGATGTCATGTTCCTCAATGCCATGAAGGAGTACAAGCAGGCTTTTGACGAACTAGCGACGGTGAATATACCCCAAGCCTATAATGACAAGATCGATCGGTTCTACCGCACTGAATTTGTGCCGCGGCTCAAGAAGACTGTAGATGCTGAGCCGCTCCCCGAAACCTTCATACCTAAAACCAATGCCGCCCGCTACCTCCAGTATCACTACCTGGTCAATAACCCTTATCCGATTGGTGCAAAGTACAAGTTAGAAGACCCAAAAGACGGCAGCAACTACAGTCGCGTTAACACTCGCTATAATTCCAAGTTTTCCAACATTGCCGAACGCTTTGGTTACTACGATATGTACCTGCTCGATCTGCAGGGGAATGTCGTTTACCTGCTGTCTAACGAAGGTGACATCGGCACCAACCTGCTGTTGGGGCCGGTCGCTGACAGCAACTTAGTACAAGCGTTTAAAGATTGCCGCCGATCGAATAGCACGGCTTATGTCAAAATTGTTGATTTCCAACAATACATCTATTCTTACAATCAACCCTCGGCTTTTGTCGCCTCCCCAATTTTTGATGGACCGCAGATGATAGGTGTGTTAGCGTTCCAGATCCCAGCAGATCGGGTCAGCAGAATCGTTAACGGCCACAACAAATGGAAGGAAAACGGATTGGGGGAAACTGGAGAAACCTATCTAGTGGGGTCAGACGGATTGATGCGATCGCGATCGCGATTCTCGATCGAAGATGAGCAGAAGTTTACCTATTCCCTCTCCAAGAACGGGATACCTGAATCAACTATCAAAAAAATCCGCGAACTCGAGACGACGATTCTGTTTTTACCTGTCGATGTTGACGGGGTGAAGCAGGCATTGTTGGGTAAATCGGTAACGCAGCGCAACAAGGATTATCAGGGCAAAGATGTGCTGGGTGCCTATCAACCGGTGGAAGTTGACGGGTTGCGATGGGCAATTGCGGCAGAAATGGATACCAGCGAAGCCTTTGCTCCGATTAGCACATTCCAGCGCCAGGTAGTTATTGGAGCTACTCTAATTGTAGTTATTGTGACTTTGGTGGCGATGTGGTTGGCAAGGCTGTTTGTCAAACCGCTCGATCGCTTGATCGACAGCACACAAAAACTCGATTCGGGCGACGGCAAAAGGATGGTGGAATCGGGAACGCGAGATGAATTTAACGATTTGGCGAAGTCGATCAACGATAAAGTCTACACGCTGCGCGGTCAAATCCAGCAGGTAGAACAGCACAATGCTGAGAATCAAGATTTGATTGACTTGTTGCTTCCCGGCAAGATTGCCAAGCGCATCAAACAGGGAGAGGGCGTCATCGCCGATCCGGTTTCTAATGTCAGCATTTTATTTACAGATTTGCACCGTTTCAGCAAGTTGTTTGACTCTTTAGGTGGTGAAGAGGTAGTTTTTCTGCTGGATGAGTTGGTCGATGCTTTTGATGATTTGGCAGACAAATACGGACTAGAAAAAATTAAAACCATTGGCGATGGCTACATGGCCGTTTGCGGGCTTTCGGTTTCGCGCTTGGATAGCGACAAGCGATCGATCGATTGTGCGTTGGAAATGCTTGGCCACGTGCGCCGCTTTAACTACGAACGCGGCTTGAACCTGGATTTGCGGATCGGGATCAACACGGGAGATTTGATCTCCGGGATTGTGGGCAAAAGTCGCTACGTGTATGACGTTTGGGGCGAGACTGTCAACATTGCCCACCGCCTTAAAACGTTTTGTCCGCCTGGAAATATTTTGGTTTCGGAATACGTTCGCGATCGCTTGTCGGATCTCTACGAGTTCGAGCCGTTTGAAATCATCGAAGAATCAGATAAAACATCCTTCCCAGCTTGGAAACTGCGAAACCACATCCCATCCTCAACCGAACAATCAGAACAGCCGAAAAATTTTCAGGAGGCTAAAAAAACAACAACAGTTAACAGTAACAGTGCTGGATCGGGGACGATCGCGACTTTGAAAACCTCTAGCGAGATGGCAGCAACACCCCCAAATGACGGGGCAAATCGCAGTGCGTTTAATCGGGACGAGCGATCGAACTAGAGTCGAACTGCAAAAAAACACTGAAGGAATTGAGTAAGCCGTGTGTACGTGGAGATGTTTTCAGATGAGTAATTTGAACTGGCATGAATCTTGGTTAATTTGGGCAGTTATTTTAGGCATTAGATTTCCACTCCTGGTGATTGTCATCGGGGAAATAATCCAGCAGTTACAACGGCGGGGAAACAAACTCGCATCCACTTTGCAGGCAGTAAAAAACCTCGTCTTGCCATCCGGGGCGTTAATGATTTTTGCTCGAGATGTATTCAAGCTCGCTCCGCAAGGGACGCCGGTGAGAATTATCCAAACGCTGTTTTGGGTATGCGTTATCAATGCTGCACTCTCTCTTATTAACGTAGTGTTATTCGAGCAAGCAGATGCAGACTCTTGGCGGGGACGGATGCCCAAATTATTAGTTGATTTGTGTCGGGTGATGTCCATTCTTGCGGGCGGGGCGATCGTCCTGTCGCAAGTTTGGGGCGCTGACTTGGCCGGGCTGGCTACCGCACTGGGAGTAACCTCGATCGTCTTGGGTTTAGCATTGCAAGATCCTTTGGGCAGTGTCTTGACGGGAATTATGCTGCTATTCGAGCGTCCGTTTGGTGTTGGCGATTGGCTGAAAGTGGGGGAACATGAAGGTCAGGTAATTGACATGAACTGGCGGGCAGTGCGCTTGCTGACGATCGAGCAAGATTTAATTGTGATTCCCCATCAGATGCTGGGCAAAGAAGTCATTCGCAATAATACCGAACCCGATCGCATCTATTTTGCCAGCGTTGAAGTTGGCTTTTCCTACGACGATCCTCCCAACACAGTCAAGCAAGTTCTCGTAAGCACCGCCTTATCTATTCAGGGAATTTTGCACGAACCAGAACCAATTTGTCTGACATTATCTTACGATGACACCTCAATTACATATCAAGTGAAGTTTTTCGTCAAAAAGTTTCCCGAAGTCGAATTAATGAAAGACAAATTGATGACGCGCATTTGGTATTCTGCTAAACGTAACAGTCTCAGTCTTTATCACTACAACTACGAACGCGGTGCAGAAGATGTGGCTAACAATATAGAAAATCCTGCTAAAAAAATGAGTCAAGGATTTTCCTCAATTCCTGCTTTTATCCCCATTACTAGGGAGCAAAGTAGTTTGGAGCAACTGACCAAGGGAACCACTATACAGCATTTTGGTACCGGAGAAACTGCGATCGGACAAGGCAACCGCATTTTTTCCATGTACATCATTATTTCCGGTCATGCAGTAATGACGGTTTGGAATAAGGTTGGCGAAGAATTGGAGATCGCAGAACTATCCAAGGGCGAATTCTTTGGAGAAATGGCGCTGTTCAGTCGGGAACCAAGTCCGGTATCGGTTAGGGCTGTGGAGGATCTAGAAGTGATGGTTATCAACTCAGATACAGTCAATGCCATGATCGAACGCCAACCGAGTTTGTCCCGCGAAATTGCTCAGGTGATCGAGATGCGACGACACGCGATCGAAATAGCGCTGCGGACTAACCGCAATGAGAAAAAGGCTGCTGGCAATGAGCTGGCAAATGGCGCGGTAAAGGGACAGGGATAAGTATAGTTTTTCAGGCGATCGACGATCTATTGACAATTGACAGTTGACAACGATTGACACTCGACTCTCAACGATCGGATCGCTCGATCGCAAGTCAACTGTCAACTGTCCTTTCGTCAACTATCAACTATCAACTATTCAACCATTGTCCACAACGCGATTGTGAACGCTGGGAGACAAAGAGATCAAATCCTCAATATTGCGCTGCATGGTAGCACAAATATTATCTAAAGGCAAATCGTTAGGATCGTGACCGAAAGGATTTTCGATTTCTATACCGATTTCTTCAATGCCGAACAAAGCAAAACTAACCAAAGCTACCACCGGCCCTGTTCCCCAACTTAACTCTTTTACCATTTGAAATGGCAGCGCAAAACAGTAAAGCAGCAATAGTTGTTTGAGGTGAATTGCGTAAGCTAGGGGCATTGGAGTTCTCAAAATTCGCTCGCAACCGCTCAAAGCCTCAATCATGTTATTAACTAATTGATTCATGGCAGTTAAACGGTAAACATCAAGGTGGTTTTGCTCGTGTTGGATGCTCAAATAATCTCCAATCCAAAAAGCTATTTCGAGGGGAGGATTGTTCATTTTCTTGAGATTTTCATAGCTTTCTGGTGTGACGAAAGGCTCGATTTCAGAACCGATCGGCTCTTGGCGCAAGTGCAGTTTCATGGCGATCGCAAAAGCTACTAACAACCGCAAAGCAGACTTTTTCCTCTCTAAATCTTCCGGTTCTCGATCGCTAATAGATACCCAGATTTGACGTGCTAAATTGCGGACAGCAATGATTAAAG
>JBOFTL010000593.1:0-13113 GCA_051652045.1 Microcoleus sp.
ATCCTCATCCACCCGTCCCCTGCTTAAATCTACAATTATTAGATTGCTTACGGGTGGAATCACAGCCTCACGCGACTCTCATCCCACACTAACCGAGGCGGTATAGTGTGGGGATTCCCGTCTGTTTAGCTAAAAAAAACGGTTTGTAGTGTGGACTTAAGTCCGCAATCCGTAAGGTGCGCACTGCGCACCCTACAGATATAATGCTTGCGTAAATCCTGTCTAATTTTTCCCGAATCCTCTGCCGCGATTGGGTGATGTCATGCAGAGGCAGTTTTCTAATTGCGATCGCAGCGTCTCTATATCCAAACCCTGACCGATTAGAACTATCTGGTTTTTGGGTTCACCTTTCCATTCATCATCGTCGATCGAAAAACGCTTGCCGCTTAAGTGGAAAATGTGACGTTTGGGGCTTTCTTCAAACCACATAATTCCCTTGGCTCGAAATACGTTTGTTGGCAGTTGGTTGTCCAAGAAATACTGAAATTTCCTCAAAGAAAACGGCTTGTCACTCTGAAATGAAATTGAGGTAAATCCATCATTTTCTAAATGGTCAGAATGGTGGTGGTGGTCGTGATGGTCGTGATGGTCGTGGTGATGGTGGTCGTGGTCGTGATGGTCGTGATGGTGGTGGTCGTGGTGATGGTGGTCGTGATGGTGGTGGTCGTGGTCGTGATGGTCGTGATGGTGGTGGTCGTGACTGCTAGCAGTTTCCTCAGATTGGAAATATTTATCAGATTCAAACAATCCGATACTGAGGATGAGAGGTAGGGGAACTTGCGATTTTACAGAACGCAGAATTCGAGCTCCTTGTTTGACATCGCGAATCTTAACTTCCAACAAATCTAACTCTGTTTCCTCAACTAAATCTGTTTTATTGAGGACAATAATATCGCCGTAAGCTATTTGACTGTGCGCGGCTTGAGAGTTGAACAAATCCAAACTGTAGTTGGCAGCATCTACAACTGTAACGATCGAATCGAGACGAGTCATGTCCCGCAATTCTGTACCTAAAAAGGTGAGAGCAACTGGTAGCGGGTCTGCCAATCCGGTTGTTTCTACTACCAAATAATCGAGATTGTCCTGACGTTCCAGAACTTTGTAAACTGCATTTACCAAATCTTCATTAATCGTGCAGCAAATGCAACCGTTATTCAACTCCACCATGTTGTCGTCGGTAGCAACGATGAGTTCGTTATCAATGCCGATTTCGCCGAATTCATTCACTAAAACTGCTGTTTTTAGACCTTGCTGGTTAGTGAGGATGTGGTTGAGCAAGGTGGTTTTGCCGCTGCCGAGAAATCCTGTAATGATCGTAACTGGCAAACCGTGTTTGGGGGCGTCCATTGCCGGTGTTGTATCGGAGTGAGTTGTTGTAGATTGCATAACTGGACTTTTTAGTAAGGTCTGTTGCTTAAACTTGTTGTTTTTATTGTATCTTATCTTAATTCATAACAGTGCAAGACATCTCGATCGCCACTGTATAGCCCGTTGATGTCATCCTCAGATAGAAATTCGCGATCGAACTCACTTGCTGTCAGGTTTCGCAGGCCGAATTCCAGTAACTTTCTCGAAGAGGTCGCTCGCGATCGTCGATAGTTGATAGTTGATAGTTGAGATGCACTGATTTTGAACTATTTTATCTGTTTATTTTGCACTTGATATTTTGCACTTGATTCTCGATCGCGCGATCGAAGCCCAGGGCGCGCAATATGCGATCGGCTTATTCAGCAAACCCTCTGTAGGGCTTGCACTGCGCACCTTACTGAATTTAATTTGGTAAGGACGATCGGAATCTTACAGATACAGTATGCTGCATCGTATAAATTTTAGATTTTAGATTGTCAATTTCATATTTGAAGAAATCTAAAATCTAAAATCTAAAATCGTCTTAACGTTTGGGTTTCTTCGGATCGATATTTTTCGGTTTGGGATCGGGAGTGCGCGGATAAAACTTAAACTTATTGAGAGCAGCACTTGCCGATTTTGCTACAGCACTGTTTGAATCTCGCAAAGCTTTTTGCAACAGTGGAATCACTTTCTCAGATTTGATAGTTCCCAAAGCTTCCACAGCAGCTAAACGCACTTCATAATTAGCATCTTGAGTCAATTTACCCAAAGTTTCTATGGCTCGCTGTCCGTCCGATCGCAAAGCATTAGCTGCTGCCATTCTACCTAAAGAAACTGCTGCAAATTTGCGATCGTCCGCATTTTGACTTTGCACGCAGCTCATTAATTGTGCTACGGAATAATAGTTAGGTGCTGGTTTGGCTATTTGAGGCAATTGTAAGCCTGTGGGGCGATCGAACTGAGTGGGCTGCGGCAAAACTTCATTCGTTTCTAAAGGCTCTGCACCTTCTGTTTCATGAAACTGAATTGACTGCGGTAGCGAAATTTCATCTTCTCCAAAAGTTTCTGCAATTTCTGCAATTTCGGCTTCCTGAAACTGTATTGACTGCGGGGGACGATATTCGATCGGTTCTAAAGTTTCTGCAATTTCGGTTTCCTGAAACTGCATTGACTGCGGGGGATTATATTCGATCGGTTCTAAGGTTTCTGCAATTTCGGTTTCTTGAAACTGCATCGATTGCGGGGGACGATATTCGATCGGTTCTAAGGTTTCTGCAATTTCGGTTTCTTGAAACTGCATTGACTGTGGGGGACGATATTCGATCGGTTCTAATTGTTCTGAAACTTGGGTTTCGCTAAAAGGAATTGGCAATTGATGCGGTCCATTTGTTTGCTCTAATGGTTCTGCAACTTCTCTTTGATTAAACTGGCTGGAATCGGGAATTTCTTGTTGTCTTAACTTGGTTTCATATTGCTGTTGCAAAGATTCGATCGTCGCTTGCATCTGAGCTTCGTGAACCCGCAACTGTTCGTGAGCCGCTCTCAATTGATTTTCGTATTGCTCCTGCAAAGATTGCACTCTTGACTGCATTTCTGCTTCGCGGTACTGGTAGTCTTGAGCTGTTTGCTGTAATTGAATTTGGTATTGCTGTTCCAATTCAGCTATATATCGATCGATTTGACCTTGATAATCTTGATGCAATTTTTCTTCCAATTCTAGCAACTGGCTGTTGCGCTCAGCTTGCAAAGATTGTAAGGTATCCTGCAATCGATCGCGCTCGGCTTGCAAAGATTGCAAAGATTGCAAAGTTTCCTGCAATTGAGAATTGTCAGTTCCATTTAATTGAGAGCGTGCTTGTCCGATCGCTCGATCGCGCTCGGCAGTAACTTGTTTGAGTCTATTTTCGTAATCTGCTGCAACTTGTCTGAGTTGATTCTCGTGTTGGGCAATAGCTTGTCTGAGTTGACTTTCACGTTCACCTTGTTGAGTTTCAACTGTTTGTTGCAGCCGAGAAAGCTGAGCTAGTTCTATTTCCTCAGTAATTCTGCGAGTTTGCTCTAAGTGCTGTTGCTTTTGCTTGTTTAACCGCTTTTCTCCCAACCAGGAAATAAAGGCTATTCCTGCTAAAAAACCGACGATCGCTCCTACTATAAGACTCACGGCTCAGATACCTCCCGACAAAATAGTTATGCTCGACTCTATACATTTAACCATACAGTCGCTTGTAACCGCCCAACAGCAGCAACCAGACTGTAACCGCCAGCCAGTGAATTGCGACTGCCGGCCAAACTGAACTGCTTTGCCAATACGCCCAGGTGCAAGCCGCACCCAAAAGGGCTGCTAGTAGCAAAAAAACGGGATTCATAAATGTCCCCCGCCCGACTGGGTAAAAAGTTAGGGCGTTTAGCGGGTGATAAACTACAAAAAGTGCCAAACTCAGGCCGCCCCAAAACCACAGCATCAATCCCGAAACATTTTCATTCGGGTGGGGTAGTATTAAAACGCGGAAAAATATTTCTTCGCTAATACCGGGGCTAAACAAACAGCCGATCGTCACCGCTATAATTGTAGGCTGGGAAGTTTGCGGGTCGATTTTGAGAAATCCGGAACGCCAACCAACTGTAAGCGCGATCGCAGTATAAATCAGCGCGATCGCTCCTACAACTAACCAATCAGTAAAATTGGGAATAGTTGAAATAGCGCTACTGAGGCGGTGTCCTAGCAATTCCAGCAGGGCGATCGAGCTAAAATTCAACATTAACTTATCGGGATTTTTTCTCGATCTTATACGATTGATGGCTCGAATCAGCAAAATCTGAGGACTGAAGTCCTCACTACAAACCTGCACGATCGCACTAATATAATATTAGCAGCTATTCGATATATTTATGCAAAACCAATCACCGACATCTGTTAGAGTCCGAGTTTTTGTTTCGGGATTAGTACAAGGAGTTGGCTATCGATATTCAACGGCAAAGCAGGCAAAATATCTCGGTTTGGGCGGCTGGGTGAGAAACCTCCCCGACGGCCGAGTTGAGGCTGTTTTTGAAGGCGACCAAAAAACAGTTGAACGCGCGATCGAGTGGTGCGGACGCGGCCCTATCGGTGCTGCTGTTAGCGATTTGATTTGGGAATATGAAACACCAAAGGGCGATCTTACTTTTGAAATTCGACGCTAGGATGTTCGGATATAAATTCTTTCATCGATCGCGCAGGTCCAGGGTGAAGCATTCGGATATAAATTCTTTCATCGATCGCGCAGGTCCAGGGTGAAGCATTCGGATATAAATTCTCTCATCAATCGCGCGGATTGTCGCCCGAATGCTTCACCCCTACAGTTATCTATCAACTATCAACTCTCAACTCTCAACTCTTAAAGGCTGCTAACTTAGCAAATAACTGAGAAACTTTAGCTAAATCTTTATCTCCCGGCGCGATTTCTACACCGCTGGAAAGATCCACACCACTAAAATTATTGTCT
The DNA here is from genome assembly GCA_051652045.1 of Microcoleus sp. Classification (GTDB taxonomy): domain Bacteria; phylum Cyanobacteriota; class Cyanobacteriia; order Cyanobacteriales; family Microcoleaceae; genus Microcoleus. Next base: position 4,833 of record JBOFTL010000593.1, read on the forward strand.
GACAAAATTGCCTTGCAACTGCTAATTCGATCGCCCTCTATTTCACTACCATTTTCCCAAGCTGGAAAATTGTTCCCAGTCGCTTGCTTAATTGCCTGCAAAATATTATCTGGCTTTAAACCCCCAGCCAACAACCACGGACAGGGCGATCGAAAATCTGCTAAAATTTTCCAGTCGATCGTCCTGCCGGTACCGCCCAGTTGTTGTGGATGGTAAGCATCCAACAATAAGGTGTCTGCATGATTTGCAAAAATACAGGCTATTTCTAAAGTTTCAACACTCTTAACCCTCAAAGCTTTAATAATTTCAATTCCCGGCAAAACTTCCCGCAATCGATCGCAATATTCCGGCGTTTCATCTCCATGCAACTGCACGCCTGTAAAATTACAACCAATAGCTACTTGACAGATATTATCTACTGTGCTGTTAGCAAAAACACCAATGCGATCGACATTTTCCGGCAATTGGGTGACAATCTGTTTAATAGTTTCCGGGCTGATATAGCGGGGGGAAACAGGTACGCACATAAACCCTAAAGCCCCAGCCCCCAAACGGGCGATCGCGATTCCCTGCTCTAACTTAACGATCCCGCAAATTTTAACTCGCACGCTGCCTCCTCGATCGCTACTTTGTATCAAAATATCAACGAATTGTTAACTATTAAAACAAATTGTAATTTAAGGCAGCAAGCTTTTTATAATTTCAGAGATTCAATTGATTTGCGAAATCGGGAGATAATAACATGATTAACTCATCTTTACTATTAGCCGTACAATCTACTGTTCCCTCAACGCCCGAATGGTCGCCAATGGTAGGATTGACAATGATATTGTGCAACCTGCTGGCGATCGCGATCGGCTACTACGGCATCAACAAGCAAACCCGAGGTAAAGGCCCAGCCTTGCCCGTGCAGATGCCCGGAATGTTCAAAGGCTTCGGAGTACCGGAATTACTCGCCACCACCAGTTTCGGCCACTTACTCGGGGCTGGATTAATCTTGGGCTTAGGAAATGCCGGCGTGCTTTAAAAATTAAGTGACCGGGAAAGGTCAGCGACAGAAAAGATATAATAGAAACTCTTTCTTGCTCTCCTTTCCCGGTAAACTTTCATGCAAACAGGTTGGCGAATTGGCTCTTTATTTGGCATCCCGCTACTGATAGATTATTCGTGGTTTGTAATTTTAGTCCTAGCAACCAGCGAATATGCCAGCAGTTACCGAGTGTGGGGACTCACAATTTCCTGGAGTGCTGGATTAGCAACCGCTTTGCTGTTATTTGCTTCGGTATTGCTGCACGAATTGGGACACAGTTTGGTAGCGATGTCTCAGGGAATTAAAGTTAATTCTATTACATTATTCTTATTTGGTGGCATAGCTTCGATCGACTCAGAATCAAAAACGCCCGGTCAAGCTTTTCAAGTAGCGATCGCCGGCCCCCTCGTCAGCTTGGGAATATTTTTAATTTTGGGTTTGGGTTCTCAAGTTTTGCCTCCGAGAAGCTTGGTAGGAATTATAGCAGAAAAAATAGCAGAAATCAATCTCATTTTGGGATTGTTTAACTTAATTCCCGGCTTGCCTTTGGACGGAGGACAAGTTTTAAAAGCAGCAGTTTGGAAAATTACAGGTTCTAGATTTGCTGGAGTTCGGTGGGCGGCACAAATCGGACAAATGTTAGGTTGGTTGGCAGTTTTATTCGGACTGACTGTATGCTTTGTCGAGCGGGTTTACGGTGGTTTGTGGGTGGCTTTAATCGGCTGGTTTGCAATTAGAAATGCCAGCGCGTACAGCAGACTTACCGTGCTGCAAGAAGCGTTAATTAAAACCAAAGCATTTGATGCTATGAGCCGAGAATTTCGAGTGGTAGATGCGAATTTAAGCTTGCGAGAATTTGCCGATCGATATTTGTTAGAAGTAAATCCTTTTCCATTTTATGTAGCCGCCTCTAACGGGCGGGATTTGGGTTTGGTGTCGATCGATGATATCCGCTTCACAGAACGCAGTCAGTGGGAAATTCAAACTTTGCACAACATTTTGCAACCGATGGAAAAAATTGCAACAGTTTTGGAAACAGCATCTTTAGCAGAAGTAATTAACAGCATGGAATCGCGCCAACTGCCGCGAATCATCGTACTTTCACCCATCGGTTCAGTAGTAGGAACAATCGATCGAGGCGATGTTGTGAAAGCTTTAGCAAAATATCTCAAACCCAGAATTACGGATGCAGATCTCGATCGAAGTAAAGCAGAAAATATCTATCCGCAAGGGTTACAATTAGGGGCGATCGCCAAAACAGCACGAGACAATTGACAGTGGATAATTGACAGTTGACAATTGACAATTAACAATTAAAAGTTGACAATTTACAGCAGACCGATCGATCGCGGAAGAATTGACAGTTGACAATTGAAAATTGACAATTATTAACTAATTAAGACTAAAGTCCTTAATACGAACAAAATTACATTCAGGAGACAGCAAAATTGGCAAGAGTTAGAGTTCGGGAACACGTCAATCCCCTATCTATTAAATATCGATCGCCCGCAAATCCCCCAGATTGGACAAAAATTTATGCTAACTTAAACTTACCGCTGCATTTAGATATCGGCTGCGGTAGGGGAAGATTTTTGTGGCACATGGCCCAACTGCAAACCAACTGGAACTTTCTCGGCTTAGAAATTCGGGAACCTCTAGTAGAAGAAGCAAATGCGTGGCGGGACGAAAAAGGATTGACAAATTTACACTATTTATTTTGCAATGCAAATAATTCCCTGAAGCCATTTTTAGAAACTTTGCCCGCAGGTATTTTGCAGCGAGTTAGCATTCAATTTCCCGATCCGTGGTTCAAAAAAAAGCACCACAAACGGCGGGTAGTGCAGCAGGAATTAGTCAGTGAATTGGCAACTTATCTGGCAATTGGTGGCGAAGTTTTTATACAATCCGATATTGAAGAAGTAGAGAGGGAAATGTGCGATCGCTTTTCATCTCATCCCAATTTTCAGCGTCAAAATAGTGGCGAATGGCTGGCAGAAAATCCCCTACCTGTGGCTACTGAGAGGGAAATTGCGACTCTCAAACGCGGTGAACCTGTTTATCGGGCATTGTTTCGCAATTCGGGAGGTTGAATGTTATATTAAATTTAAGTAAGTAGGTTGGGTTGAGGAACGAAACCCAACTCGATCTCATTCTTCTTAGATAAACTGTATTATATTTTAAGGAGGAAGTTAAGGTTAGCGGCGCTGAAGCGCGACTACGAACCTGACTTTATTTTAAGGCGGAAGTTAAGGTTAGTGGCGCTGAAGCGCAACTACGAACATGATTTTATTTTAAGGCGGAATTGGGGGAAGTTCGGGGTTTATTGGTTTCTACTTGTTTTGCGATCGCACTTCGATAAGTATCCACCACATGATTCGGCATCACATCCCCATTTTGCGCTAAAAAAGACCACTCTTCACCGACATGGACGTATTCAGTTTTAAATAACACCGTAAAGGGCACTAGCGTAATTGCATCAGCCAAATTTACCACCCGATAACTGTTAGGTATAATTCGATTGTGTTCCCTCGCAAAAACTGGATCTCCCACCCTGGGACTTGCATAAGTATACAACTGTACTTGCTTTTTCAAGCGAGGAACTTTCACCGCAATATCGATCGCAGATAAAGTCGCAATCGCAGCCCCCAAACTGTGTCCCGATAGGTAACAGGGAACTGAAGGATTTAGCTTTTTTGCTATCTCAATAGTTTGCTCGGCAATATTACTGTAAATAGTTGAAAAACCGGGATGAATTGTACCGTAAGACTGGCTGAAAACCTTACTTTTTTCTGTAGCGTAGACGGCATTAATATTGAGAACCCATTCAATAGTTCTTTGCGTGCCGCGAAAGACAATAATATTGTGTTTCTTTGAACTGAGAACAAACCCGAAATAAACAGGAATTTTGCGATTGACTTTAACTACTTCTTTGGCGGTATTTTCGATGGCTTTTTGAGCGGTATCTACATTTTCTCCGATCGGATCGTTTTTGTTACTTAGAGATGTTTTCGACTGCAGAATCTCTAGCTCAATTTTTTCAGAAATGTTGGCTTCTTCTCCTTTAATAGCGGCAACTTGAGTATAGCCTTTAAATTGAGCTGTGTAGGCTGGTAGCGATTTGATGTCGCCGTTATATTTAGGATCTATCTTGCCTTTGAGATATTGCTGCGTTGCTAATTTGCTGCACTGAATTAGCAATTTAGATATCTCGCGATTGTAGGGAATTGGCGGCGGAGATAGTTTGACAGATGCTTGAATTTTTCGCGCTTCGTTAATTTTTTTATCGTCGGCTGCTAAGGTTTTTAGGAAAACTTTATCGATGTCCCTTTCGTTAAGTAAAGCTAATAATTCTCGATCGCGATCGCTCTTAGCTTTCCGCCGCCAAGATTCGGTTATTATCGATGATGCTGATGCTGCTGCTAATCCTGCAAGCAGCAGTTGTCGGCGGGTAATTTTTCCTGGAATATACTTGACCATACACTAAGTCTAAACAGTTGGTGGTGCGCAGTGCGCACCCTATATTTATTATCTTTGTAGGGTGCACACTGCGCACCTTACGTTTATTGTATTGCCCAATTTTAGATTGTCGATTGTCAAATTTAGAGTCAGATTGCTAATCAATTCTTTAATCCTTCAATCTAAAATCTAAAATCCAAAATCTAAAATCTATCTTACAGTTGGGGTTCAATTCCGGCCGATCGCAACTGAGCTCGCAATTGCTCTAATTCTTGTTGGGCGCGATCGGCTCTTTGCCTTTCTTGTTCAGCTCTTTCAAAACCCGTTAACAACAGATTCCCTTCACTATCCCACCAACGCAACCAAGGTAATTCAGCATTTTGATACCTTCCTTGCCAAATTCCCAACTCCACTCCTAACGCCGGAATTGGATAATGACCGCGATCGTTTGCAGTCACTAATTGATACCTATTTTCTATCAGGTGATACACTTCAACACTGGCTTTCCTAACTTCATAAATTCCGTAAAATGCCGGACGGATCGCATTTTCATAAACCCAAAATTTACCGGGTTTAGTTTCCTGTTGGCCCGATCGCAACAAAGGCGTTCTGTCCCGTTCTTCTGCACCGTTTCCCGATACAAATTCTAACACGATTAACGGCGCTACAAACTCTTGCCACATCACGTAGGAACGGCGCAATTTACCGTCAAGCGTTGGCGGAACATTGGCAACGTAAAACCAATCCGGTGATTCCGCACCTTTTTCAAGCGGATCGGCCAATCGCCAATAAATACCGCTGTCTTGACCGATACAATAATTACCATCTGGATGAATGTTTTCGAGAACGGGGGTAATGGAATCGGTTAACAAAATGCTTTGGGGATGTTCTTGAAAGTTTTTCACAAAAGTGCCGTCGGATTCTGGTAGCTGAGTGTGGTCCGGCCAACCTGCGGGGTTGTTTTCGATATCGAGGCTGTATTTCATGGTTTTATTGGGGTGACAGGAACTAACGCAGAATTTCTTTAATTTTTTCCTCAAACTCCTCTTGAGTTATTTTACCATTTATCAAGTCATTGCTGAGGGATTTAATCGGATTTTCTGCTACTTTCTCTTGATGCGCGATCGCACCCATATTTGCTTGAAATAATGCTTCTGTTTCCGATCGAGCATCATTGAATGTTTGTTTGAGTTCTGCTGCATCCATTTGACGGCCGCTGGCATAATAAAGGTGCGTTGCTTGTCCCACTCTCCAAGTCAGTGCAAATAGCGAAGAAGCCACAGCAAAACTGCCAACAAACGGCACAAACAAACCCAAACCGTACATCGATACCCAAGCCATAAATGCTATCCAAAAAGCACCGAAACCGCTAAAAAGATTTCCTCCGATCGCCAGTGCATCTTGACCTTTGGGAAAACCCCATTTTGCCCCAATATCCCGCATCATTTTTAACAGTAATCCGCTGGCAACTAACAGAGTCACTGTCAAACTTCCAGGTAGCGGGTTGAGTCCCAAAATTGCCGCACCAATAGCGTAATCTATAATCAATTCGCGAATTTCTTGATGCTGTTCGATCGGGCTCGATCGGCGGAAAACATTACTCATTTTAGCAAACTAATATTAGTTAATTATCAACCTTCGGCTGTCAACTGTTAATCGCAGACAAATGCAGATAAACGCAGGTATTTTTCATCAACTCTCAACTTGCAACCGCAGATAAAGGCGGATAAACGCAGATCGAGGCAGATAAATTTCATCAATCGATCGCGAGCGGGGACGCTCGCACTACAACTCTCAACTCTCAACTCTCAACTATAACTTAAGCCCAAGATGGCAGCCACATTTTAAATTTCCATTCCTCATAGGACAAAGGCAATCCCAAATAGATAGGCATCCAGAAAATAAAAGCACCTACAATCAGAAAAATAATGGTTATTCCCATCCCTCGCAGTCGAGTTTGAGGGCTGTGCAACCACCTGTCAGTCCACCAAGCAAGGGCTAAGGCTGCAAACACAGAACAGCCCATATAATGATACAAAAATATGCAGCGAGAAACCTTCACCCAAGGCAGCAAATTAGCAGCCCAATTAACTATTAAATATAACGCCAACCACATTTGTGAAGTTGGTGGAAAGACGATCGGTTGCTGTTGTTCGATCGCATCAACAGCAGCTTGTTTGCGAGTTTCTACCCACACCCAAATCCGGTGAACTAAAAGTCCGACTACTAACATTAAAGCTAAAGTTGACAGCCACCACAGGAAGGGATTTCCCATCGCGTGAACGTCAAAAATTGCTTGAATTCTACCAGCGGGTACGGGCGGTAAAGTCGGATCTGGTTCTGCATTACTGCTGACTTTTTTGTAGAAGTAAACTATCGGGCGCAGCATCAACGGCCAAGTGTACCACGCGGAACAGTAAGGATGTACGTCAGGTCCGCTTTTAATCCGCTGGTGATAAGTCAAAATTTCCTTTTGCATATCCCAGAAATTGGGAGTTGGATTCATCAGCAAATGAGGAATCCAAGAGATGCTGTAAACTACGATAGGAATTACAGCGAGACTCAACCATACTTGTACAAAACTGAGTTCTGTTAATTTTTGTACGGGGCTTTCTGCTGGAATTAGAGTTGAATTCACCTCGCGACTCTGTGCTTCATCTCCTCGATCTCCTTGGATGAAACGCACCACCCAAGCGCAAGCTAAAATCAAATAAGTACCGAACAAAAACCACAAGCCGTTCCATTTGATAGCAGCAGAAGCGCCGAATCCAACTCCCGCCAGCAACAGCCACCGCCAGCGTTTTTGACCTTCTGTTTCTGCGGCTTTTAAAATAAATAATTGTCCCAATATACCAAACAAAACCAAATAAATATTGTTCAGCGCGTAACGGGATTCTACTAAAAATAAACCGTCGCAGGCAATAAATAAAGCAGCAAGCAAAGCATAGGTACGCCGCCGAATTAGTTGATAAGCTAAGGCTCCCACAGCTAGCGGAATAAAAGAGCCGACAAAAGCGTTCATCCAGCGGTAATCCCAAGGAGAAAGCAGGGAACCAGCCATACTGTTGACTGCTGTTTTACCGAAGGGCAGGTGTTTGCCGATCCAGATGCCGATCGCGATTATGTACTGACTCAGCGGCGGATGAGCGTTGAAAAATTGAGTGTTTGTCAGATAATTGTTGGCAAATTTTGCGTAGTAAACCTCGTCAAATACTAATGTATTAAATCTCTCTAAGTCCCAGAATCGCAGAACTAAAGATATCAGAAAAATAGCGAGCATTCCCAGGACAAAAATCAGAATTGATTTGTTTAATTGTTTTTTGTTAGGTTTCATAAACAGCACCGATGGGATATTAGATAGTAGATGGGGGAGCGATCGCTAATTTAAAAATACTCTGTTGAGAATAGCATAAAAATTGCAATTATGACGTTTGACCTTGCCTGCAGATTAGGGTCATATTGCTGAGAGCGTACTTTCTTTCCCCTGAGATCTCCCAGATCCTCTTAAAAATGGGAGAAAAAGAGTTTCAAAGTCCTGCTTGTTAAGCAGCTACGGGGAATAACTGCATTCCAAGTGCTCCTTTTTAAGGAAGATTTAGGGGAATCTAACTCTCGCGGATCTGGCAGCAGGAATCAAGAGATTCAAAGTCTCTCTTAAAAATAGGAATTTAGAGAGATACTTAAATCTAGCGGTAGCGACTTTAATTTCACAATATGCCACTGATGCAATTGGCACGCGCAACGGAAAATTACACCCGAACGTGCGCGATCGATTATAATAGCATCTATATACAG
>JBOFTL010000594.1:0-2634 GCA_051652045.1 Microcoleus sp.
CACCAATATTCCATACCCGTGTTTCCCTTTTTATTAATTACAGTAATTTCTACCATAGCAAACAGACAGGAAACCAGCAAGCATTTTTGGCCGAATCTCAGAAATCACCTGTGGAATCACCGCCACTGGGGGCCGCAAATTTGGCAGCGAGTATCCCAACGAATTTCTCTGCAATCTGTTAAACAGATCTGGATGAAACGACTGTGGATTCGGCGCATTTGGCAGTGGGTAAAATTGTTGTTTGCCAATTTATCAAAATTGTTAATTTTGTGGTCGTTGTTAATGTTTTTAATTTTAGCAAAGTACGGTTATTTTTGGACGGTTTATTTAGAACATCTCGATACTTGGCAAGCGACGCGACAGGCAATTAATCTCGTGGAAACTCAAGGTAATGTACTCACAGATAATTACTTAGCCCCCCATCTCGCTCACCGGAAAACTATTAAATTGCTGCATCAAGTTGCTAACGGACAAAGTTTGCAAGAATTTGAGTACGTATTGCTCAATTTGCGCCATCCGTGGCACGATACTGCGGATATTGGCGATCGCGTGGCGGTGCAACTGAAAAAGTCTGCATTGTTTGAGCTAAAATACCAGCAAGATGATGTTTTTTTGTTTCGCAAACTCGTCGATTAGGATGGTGGCATCGTACTTAATTTTAAGTGCGATCGATGCCAAATAAAGTTAATACCAGTTCTCTCAAAGCCTGCTACAATATTCATCTGAGAATGAAACGAGATGGACGCAGGTTACTGTTGCAATATTTTGGAGAAATGGTATAATTAATTGTCGATCGAATCCGTTCCCCGCCGCCTGCTGTAGCGTTTCAATTCATCAATTAATTGATTGTCGCTAGATGCCGTGCGAGCTCCCGCTTCCGCCGCCCAGCGCTTCAAATCTTCAATTTGCGTGCGCGCGATCGAAGCTAAAGGTACTGTATCTTCGATCGCCCTTAAAATATCTTCTGTCATCAAATCCCGGCGCTGTCCGTTCACAAAAGTGCCAAAGGCGCGATACAATCCATCGATTACAACTTGCTCGATTTCCGCACCGCTAAAATTCTCCGCACACTTTGCCAAAACTGCTAAATCGAATTCGCGCAACCTAGTCGGCCGCAAGCGCTGTAAATGTACTTTAAAAATATCTTGCCGTTCCGATTCTGAGGGCAAATTCAAAAAGAAAATTTCATCAAATCTGCCTTTTCTCAACAACTCTGCCGGCAGAATGCGCACGTTATTGGCAGTGGCCACAATAAACACAGGACTGGTTTTTTCCTGCATCCAGGTAATCAAACTGCCGAATACCCGCCGCGAAGTTCCAGAATCGCCGTCGCCGCCGCTAATAATGTTGCCAAAAGCTTTATCTATTTCATCGATCCACAAAACGCAAGGGGCGATAGCTTCTGCTAGTTGAATCATTTGCCTGACACGGCTTTCGCTTTCCCCCACAAGGCCGCCGAACAACCTTCCAGTATCCAATCGCAGCAGCGGCAAACGCCATTCCGAAGCAATAGTTTTTGCCGATAAAGATTTTCCCGTCCCTTGAATTCCTACTAACAAAACGCCTTTAGGATTGGGGATGCCGTAGCGGCGCGCTTCCTCAGTAAACGCATCTTGGCGCATCTTAACCCACTGCTTTAAATTCTCCAATCCGCCCACACTTTTGAGAGATTCTTTGGCACTCAAAAACTCCAAAATTCCCGTCTGGCGAATTGCTTGCTGTTTCTCTTCCAATACTCCGTTAATATCAGATTCATTGATGTGCTGTTTGGCGGCCAAAGCTTTTGCCAAAACCCGCCCGATTCTGGCGCGACTCAAACCTTGGCAAGCTTTAACTAACTGTTCCTTTGCCAAGCCTGTTACTTGCAATTGTTCGGGCTTTTCCACAACGTGAGAAATCAAATTATCGATCTCGTAAATGCTGGGTAACGGAAAATCGATGACAGTAATTTCTTCTTTCAATTCATCGGGTGCTTCCAGGGCGTAGGAAGTAAGACTTATAGTTTTTTTGCTGCGCTTTAATTCCCGCCTTAAATTGCGCAATTCTCGGATCACCGGCGCACTCGTGCTGGTATGGGGATATTTCAAAATTGGGTGCAAATCCCGCAGTACGAATATAGTGTATTCTTCAACAGAAGTTTTGCCGATACGATCGAGCGCCGCCATTACCGAACCTTTGGCTGAACCGTTATCTTCCCAGCCGCGCACGATATCCCAGTACAATACCCGGCAGTTAGGATTTACTCGCTGTGCTACTTCTGCAATTACTGTTTCTATCGGTTCCTCCTCCGCACCGACAACGTACAGCAGCGGATAGCGGGCGCGAATCATCAAATCTAGTTCTTGAATCAGTGTGTCGAAGGGGTTATTTTTACCACCTTTGACAGCATCGAACGGTTTGGGCTGGGAGGACTTTTCTGTCATTTTATTTATCTTTTAAATGCCCGATCGAACTTTTTTTTTAAATACCGTTCGTAGTGAGGACTTTAGTCCTTTATCGAGAATCTCAAAAAACTAAAGTCCCTACTACGAACATTTAAATTATAACAGAATAGGAGACGGTTGGCTATTTAGCAACTTTTCTGGCTTGCTTTACCATCTCAATCAGAATGTGGTGGGCATCTTCAGCATCTTT
>JBOFTL010000595.1:0-1965 GCA_051652045.1 Microcoleus sp.
TGGCACAGCATCAGAGTATAGATTGTGCTAATTCTCCCTCGTTAAACTGTACGAATTTTTGGTCAGACCCGTCAATTGAACTGCCAGAATTGATGGCAGAAATCGGTCTGTTTAGTTTCGATCGCGGTATTGGTTTGCCCGGTCTGATTTGGGAGACAGGTTTGCCGCAGTGGATTAGCGATGTCTGTTCCGAAACGAGCTTATTAGTTAGGGAGAGTGTCTGTAACGATGGACTGCACGGTGCATTTGGTTTTCCCATTTTAGATGAAAACAATGTGATGGGAGTAATGGTTTTTTACAGCCAATCTTTCCAACAGATCGATCTAGAGTTGCTAGATAAAATGGCGAATATCGGCAGCCAAATCGGTCAGTTTATCCAGCGCAAACAAGCGGATTTAGAACTTAAGAAAATTCAAGAAAGGCTGCAAGCCGTAATGGATAACAGCTCGACGCTGATTTTTATTAAGGATGCCAGCGGTAATTTTCAATTTATCAACCGTCAATTTGAACGTTTATTTAACATTACCAACAAACAGATACAATGCAAGAGCGATCGCGACTTATTTCCATTAGAAATCGCTGAGGCGATCCGCCAAAACGATCTGAAAGTGCTGGAAAGCGGAATTCCGTTAGAAATTGAGGAAGTGGTTTCTCAAGATGATGGATTGCACACTTATCTTTCGGTCAAGTTTCCCCTGCAAGATCCGATGTCGGGTCGCTTCAATGCTGTATGCGGAATTGCAACTGATATTAGCGAGCGCAAAGCTGCAGAAATCGGGCTGCAAAAACAGCAAGCAGCGCTGATCGAATTAGCCCAATGCCAGCAATTTTACACCGGCGATTTGGGGGCTGCTTGGCGGGAAATTACCGAAACTGCCGCCCGTACTTTAGGTGTCGAAAGGGCTAGCGTGTGGCTTTACAATCGCGATCGATCTTTAATTCGCTGTGCCGATTTGTATGAAGCGAGTCAAAATTTACATACATCAGGTTTCAAGTTAAATGCTGTCGATTATCCGCACTATTTTGCAGCGCTAGAAACCGGAAATTTGCTGGCAATTGATGATACGATCTCCGATCCGAAAACAGAAGAATTTTTAGCGGCTTATTTGATACCGCTGGGAATTACATCAATGTTGGACGTACCGGTGCGCGTGGCCGGTCAGACAGTGGGGGTAATCTGTCACGAACACACGGGAAAACTAAGGCAGTGGAGATTGGAGGAACAGAACTTTGCTAGTTATTTAGGTTACATGGCGGCGTTAGCAATGGAAGCGCACGAACGCAAACAAGTGCAAAAAGCTTTGCGTGCCGAACGAGAAAAAGTTGAGCGACTGTTGTTGAATATTTTTCCGCCTTCAATCGCGGCGCGCTTGAAAGAGGAAGCAAGTTCGATCGCCGATAGTTTTCCTGAAGCTACTGTATTGTTTGCCGATATTGTTGGCTTTACTACAATTGCTGATTGTATGCCGCCGACGGCGCTGGTTTTATTGCTGAATGAAATCTTTTCCAGCTTCGATTTACTGACAGAAAAGTACGGTTTGGAGAAGATTAAAACCATCGGTGATGCCTACATGGTAGCTGGCGGTATTCCCGTACCCCGCACCGATCACGCAGAGGCAATCGCCCTTTTAGCCCTCGATATGCAAAGGGCAATCGATCGTTTTAACGAAGAGTCTGCCGAAACTTTTAACATCCGCATCGGCATCAATACCGGCCCGGTGGTAGCGGGAGTCATCGGCATTAAAAAGTTTATCTACGACTTGTGGGGAGATACTGTTAATACGGCTTCGCGCATGGAATCTCACGGTTTACCGGGGCGAATTCATCTTACGGAGGCAACTTATCAACTGCTGCGAGATAAGTTTGTACTTGAGGAACGGGGGGCGATCGAAATTAAAGGTAAAGGGCTGATGCAAACCTATTTTCTTAAAGGCAAAAAAGCTAGCTCGATCGAGATTTTGAACC
>JBOFTL010000596.1:0-2988 GCA_051652045.1 Microcoleus sp.
GATTTTCGTTGTGGCGGATGTTATGAAAACCTAATACCAGTTCTCTAAAAGTCTGCTACAATCTTTGACCCCCCTAACCCCCCCTTATAAAGGGGGGGGGACAAGAACACTGTTGCATTCTTTTTTAAAATTGGTATAAGCTAAGAGCGCTAAAGCGCAACTACGTACCTTGACCCAGACGCGAACCAACCTTTGAGCGATAATTTTGGTAGTTTGAGATTTCCTATCCTGACAATCAAACCGCCCTGCTTAAAAAGGGGGGCTGGGGGGATCGGGGGGGGCTTGAAAACACGCCCTAGGTTTCCTTAAAAAAGTGAGAAACTGGAAACCGTGAGAAGTTTTATTCCGATCCCAAATCCGGCTTGGCTACCCTTTTAAGGATTAGTCACTAATTTCTCCCCCTTTTTCCTATCGCTTCAGCCATTCGTTATCTGTGGAAGATTTAATTAACAGCAAACATCCGTCTTGGGTGATTGGTGCGTGTGTGGAACCGGGAATAGAGCGAATATAGTCGCCTTGATGGCAAATTTCCCCTTCTACAGTTAAATCTCCTTCTAATACAAATATTTCTTCCGATGCAGCGTGTCGGTGCAGGGGAAATGTCACTCCGGCTTCCAGTCGCATCATGCAGGTAATTTCCCGCTTTTGTTTGTCAATATAAAGACGGCCGATCGAAATTCCCGGTACTCCAAAATCTCTCCATTTGACATCATTCGATCGCACGATAAAAGGTGGCGAATTGTCCTCTATTGGGTCAGAAACAATCGGCTGTAAATCGACTGATTCTGCTGGATTTGGCGGCAGTTCGCCAATGCGTTGGAACAAGCGATTTTTGAGGTCGGGGGCGACTGGAACGGGAGGGGCTGTATAAGCAATCGCAGCAATTGCTGTTTCAAAAGCAGCTAGTTCTTGTTGCAGTTCTGGGGATTGCTGCAATGTTTCTGCAAGTTCGCGGCGTTCTGACTCGTCGAGAGTATCGAGAGCGTTCAGGGCCGCCAAGATATTAAATTCTTCATCTGGCTTCATTCGATTTTAGATTTTCGATTTTAGATCTTCGATTGAAGATTGGGCAATTGAGTCGATTGTGGATTTCGCATTTTTCCACAGGACTAAAGATGAAATACGGGAATTGCCAAAAACTTAAGCTTGTTTTTTTGCAGTCTAAATTATTTCGCTCAGAGCTTGGCGCAACTTAGAAATGCCCAACCTAATTCGGGTTTTAATCGTGCCTGTCGGAATCCCGGTTTGGGCTGCGATTTCAGCGCAAGTCAATCCTTGGAAATAAGCGAGTTCGATCGCCTGTTTCTGCTCTTTTGGCAGTTGTTCTAGAGCTGTTTTGACTCGTTCGCTGCGCTCTTTTATCATTGCATCTTCCATCGGTTCTGCAATGTTGGAGGCGGGAATTTTGGCATCTTCCAAACAAGCTTCAGCCACTCGGAGCGAGCGCTGCAAAACTCGGAGTCGATCGAGGGATCTGCTGCGAGTGAGCATGAACAGCCAAGTATCAGCTCGAGAGCGGGAAGGATCGTAAGTTGCTGCTTTTTGCCAAATTTGGGAAAAAACATCGAGTACCACCTCTTCAGCTTCTTCTACCGAACCCAGGATTTTGTAAGCAAGAGCGTAACTGGCGCGACCGTACCGATCGTACAGTTTAGCGAATGCTGTTCGATCCTTTTGAGCAATCTGTACCAAGAGTAGCGATTCATCGCTTGACTTGTCACCTGTCATTTAAGTGTACCGAAAAAAAGTTTTTTTGACCGCACAGATCCAAAATTAAAGATTCAGCGTATATAACTACAGAACCAAAAATAAATTGTAAGTTTGAAGTTGGGAATGTCAACCAAAGTATGCCTTTTATGGCTAACTTTGTCATGCGCTAATTTGGTTGCGAGCTTAATTGTGAAATTCCCAATTCATTTTGCAGTTTACCACCTCTACCGTTAACTTTTTCAATCCTTAACGATACATTTTATGCAGAACGAAGAAATGGCTTTATCTGAACTGTCAAAATCGCACGATCGATAGTTTGTAGTAAGGACTTCAGTCCTTTGAATGTGCGGACTTACGTCCGCACCGCAAACTAAACAAAACTTAACGTTCCCCTACAGATCCAAAACAGCAAAGCCTTCGTATTCCAATTAGATAGGACTCAACCCCCTATACAGGACGATCGACTTATAGGTGCGTCAGACAAAATTATCGATAAATATCGAGGATTTCGGAATCTGACGCACCTTACTACCATCCCTGTTAACTGAGATCGTATCCGATCGATTGCTTGCGATCGAGTGGTTTGTAGTGAAGATTTTAATCTGGTGAATCTGCGGACTGAAGTCCACACTACGAACCTTTTCGGACTGAAGTCCACACTACGAACTTTACAGGATCTAAGTTTTGTTTGTGTCCACCATTTCTTTGCAATAAAGGTGCTAACAGTGAAATTAACCAAAAAAATCCGGCGCACAATTCTAGCGGTGGAATTAGCTCTAATTGCCATGCTAACTCCAGGAATAATTGCAGCTTCCGATCACGACGATGGTGAAGTAGATATCAAAGGACGCACTGTCAACTTAACCGACCTTTATGTCTTTCGCGAACAAGATCAAAACTCCGGTGCTGCTGACGGGGATTTAGTATTTATCATGAATTCAAATCCCCGATCTGTAGCCCGATATCAGTATTATTTCAGCACTAACGCTATTTATCAATTTCACATCACTCAAGTAGCAGATGTAAATTCTACACCTACAGGACGCGCCGATATTATTCTGCGGTTTGCCTTCAGTCCACCTAATAGTAAAGGTATGCAAGCTGTGGCTTTAACTGTGATTCGCGGCGGCTCAGGAACCACAACTAAAACAACAGTTAACGGCGGCTTAATTGCATCAACTCCCCTAAATTCTAATACCGTTTTAAATACAGTACCTGTGGGTGGTTCCAACTTAACTGTATTTGCAGGTTTGCGGGAAGATCCTTTTTTCTTTGATG
>JBOFTL010000597.1:0-3417 GCA_051652045.1 Microcoleus sp.
CGCCAGCTTTGGCATTTACAGCAGCTTGAATAATTTCATCATTTTCGAGTTTTTTGTTGATGATTTTGCGAAGTCGATCGCTCCCGCTTTCTACCGCAATTGTAATCGATCGACTGTCTCTTTTGCTCAAAATTTCTGCTAGTTTTACCGTTACTGTATTTGTGCGAACTGAAGCCAAACTTAAACGCAGGTCATCGTATTTTGGCTGACTCAAATAATCTAATAAAGCATCAAATTCCGGGTGCTGAGTTACAGAAGCCCCCAACAAACCCAAGCGATTTGTGACTGTTAATCCTCGTTCGATCGCCGGAATTAGAGAACTTTCTAAACTTGCAGTTCTAAAGGGTAAAGTCAGATAACTTGCCAAACAAAAACGACACATTTCCGGGCAACTGCGAACTACTTCTACCATGTAAATACTTTCCCAAGCTGCTTTCTCTGTAACTACAGTTGAAGCAGATAAAGTATTACCGCGATATGTTTGTTTTTCTACTTGACTGGGAATGTCTGAATCGATAGGTTGAATCGATTCGATCGCACCTGTTTCATCCAGATAAGTTACTTCGTACAAACTCGGAACGTAAACCCCCGGAATCCGTGCTAAATGTCGCAATTTAGTTTTGCGATCGGCCTTGCGAACTTCTTGACAAGCATCAATAAAATTGCCAATCAGATTTTCGCCATCTCCTAACAAAATGACATCAAAAAAATCAGCAAAAGGTTCGGGATTGCCAGTTAAAACCGGGCCGCCCCCAAAGACGATCGGATGATTTTCAGTTCTTTTTGACGCCCGGATGGGAACTGCTAAAGATTCCAATAAATTGAAAATATTTACATAGTCTAATTCCCAAGAAAATGAGAAGCCAACTAATTCGGGATTTCTGGGAAGTTGTTCGCTGATATCGGTAAATAAACGGCTGACTTCTAAGTCCGATCGTACTGCTAAAGTTGCCCATACAATTTGATAGCCGAGACTGGTAATTCCGACAGTATACTCGTTAGGAAAAGCAAAAATAATCGGCATGGCACCAGCATCGGGAGTTGCTGGGCTAAATAGCAAGCGTTCGTCAGTAAATGGATTAGATGTCATTCGATTTTAGATTTTAGATTTTAGATTTTGGATTGATTGCACGGATAAATCCGGGGCTGGTATTATCAAGAAATTATCGATCGCGGTAAATTTAGGATGATTTAGCAAAATATTTCATTCTTATCTAATTGTAGCTTCTAAAGTGACTTATTGAGGTTTGTCCGGCACGCAAAACCTCTATCTGTAGGGTGCGCACTGCGCACCGCAGTATGTAGTATGTAGGGTGCGCACTGCGCACCGCAGCCACGATCGATCGGATGTCAAACTACATGAATCAGTATGTAGTATGTAGGGTGCGCACTGCGCACCGCAGCCACGATCGATAAGATGTCAAACTATATAAAGTGGTAATTTATCCGAGTGAAATTTTCCGAATATATAGCGATCGCAAATGAATCATAAATCTTTAACCCCACCCCAACCCTCACGCCACTTGCTTCATTTGGGGGAACCCCAAGATCGCAGTGGCTCCCCTTAGTAAGGGGAGGGAGTAAGAAGTTTACAAATGATTTGCGATCGCTATATCGCCCTTAACTGTAAATTGTTAACTATCAACAGTCAACTGTTTAATCTGACATCTTGTACCGAAGTCAATATGGGGGATTTGAGGTTTATTAGTGGGGGATGGCAGGTTTATTTAACCTGTTTGCTGCTGTTAAATTCCTTGGCGAACCCTTCGACTAGGATCGGGGCATCGCCCGCACCTACAGCTTATTGGTGGTGCAATCTCGGAACACCACAAACTTTAATATATCAAATTACCTGAATCTGTAATTTATTCGAGGGAACTTTTCCGCCTCGATCGCCCTCACTCAATTGTCAATTGAACTTTTTTCACTGCCAACCAGTCTAAATTATAGATCGCTGTCACCCTCAAAATTTACTATGAAAATTAAAATTAGAGTCGGTGCGATATCGCTGTACCTGTTACTGGGATTAATTACATCTAGCAGTGCCGCCACTCCTCCGGAAAATTCTCAAAAAATTTTACATCTTCTCAATCGCATTGGTTACGGGCCTCGATCGGGCGATATCGATCGAGTGCGATCGCAGGGTATCGAAAATTACATCAAACAACAACTTTCTCCCGAACATATCCCGGAACCTCAGAAGCTAACTGATAGAATTAATAGTTTAGCAACGTTACAAAAAACACCAAACGAACTGTCAGCAGAATACACGAAAATCCTCCGTCAAAACGGTCAACCGCCTACTCCCGAAGCGCGACAAGCAGCCAGACAAAAAGCCAGACTGATTCTCCAACAATCAGTACAATCCCGAATGCTGCGCGCCGCAGAAAGCCCCCGACAACTGCAAGAAGTGATGGTAGATTTCTGGTACAATCACTTTAATGTTTACTCAGATAAAGGATTAGTTAGGCTCTGGATGGGAGTTTACGAACGAGATGCCATTCGACCCCACGCCCTGGGTAAATTTCGGAATTTATTAGGTGAAACGGCTCGCCATCCGGCCATGTTATACTATCTAGATAATTGGCAAAATACCGACCCAAAAAGCAGCGGCGCTAGAGGTAGATTTCAGGGATTGAACGAGAATTATGCCCGCGAATTGATGGAATTGCATACATTAGGTGTCGGTGGCGGTTACAGCCAACAAGATGTCATCGCCCTGGCGCGGATTTTTACTGGCTGGGGATTTCCCCGCGATGCTGCTAGAAGTGGCGACTACAAATTTTATTTTGATGCCAAACGCCACGATTTTACTGACAAAGTATTTTTGGGAAAAACGATTAAAGGCAGCGGCGAAAGTGAGGGAGAACAAGCTTTAGATATTTTAGCAAACAGTCCCGCGACAGCAAAACATATCAGCTACAAATTAGCTCAATATTTTGTAGCGGACAATCCCCCTAATTCTTTGGTCGATCGACTCAGCCAGCGTTTTTTAGAAACGAAGGGAGACATCCGCGCCGTGTTAACTACTTTGTTCAACAGCCGAGAATTTTGGGATGAGAAAAACTACGGTGCTAAATTTAAAACTCCTTACCAATATGTTATTTCCGCAGTGCGATCGAGCGATAAGAAAGTAGAAAACTTTCAACAGTTGTACGGTTATTTGCAGCAGTTAGGAATGCCACTTTACGGCTGTTTGTCTCCCGACGGTTACAAGAATACTCAAGATGCTTGGCTGAATCCAGATGCGATCGCCCGTCGCTTAACTTTTGCAACTGCTTTGGCGAACGATCGCTTGTCTCTCAACTCTCCGCCTGCTAATAAAAATGAGTCTGGGTGGATGTTACCTCAAACGATAACCCCCCCTAACCCCCCCTTAGTAAGGGGGGGGACTGGAGAAAGGCAATTGCTAAGAGG
>JBOFTL010000598.1:0-3140 GCA_051652045.1 Microcoleus sp.
ACCGTTCGCTTTCCGGTTCGAGATTGGTTCTGTTTCCTGCAAAAATTGCCGCTTGCAACATCATCCGTTTTTGCACTGCATACCTGTCTTCAGCAAGTCTGTCCCAAATCTCCTCAGTATCTTGAAAATCCTCAAAAGATTCAGTCAAAAAACCGAGATGGCCTCCCACATTGGCGGCTAAAATCGGAATCCCATCAGCGGCTAAATTGCGTGCTGCTGCGAGGGCGGTACCGTCACCGCCGAGGACTATCGCAAGATCTATAGGGAGGTTGCTGGATGCTAAAAAGACCGGATAAGGGTTATCTTTCGGGCCCGATGGCCCCATTAAAACTTGACAACCGCGACTTTCTAACTGTCGGGCACATTGTTCGGCCCACCGCTGGCTGAAGGGATCTCTGGCTTTGTGGGCGATAATTACTTGTTTTAGTTGCACGATTAATCGATTTGAGATTTGGGATTTGATACTTTAGAGGACTCAGATGCCCAAACTATATTGCTTGCAATTAGTGTGGGAGCGTCACTATTTTAGGTCATTGCCAGAAGGACTTCAGTCCTGACTGCGAACAGTTTGTAGTGCGGACTTACAGCACTTTTCATAAAGCGTGAGGTACACCAATTAGGCTGGGTAGGGACACGGCAGTGCCGTGTCCTTGGGGGATTGTCAGACAAGCGGACCTACTTCATCAAGGGTGCAATCTGCTGTAAGTCCGCACATTTTAAGGACTGAAGTCCTGACTGCGAACTAAACTACGAACTAAGAGGACTTTATGCCTCAATTAAAAAGAGTAAACTCGCCCTTTTTCGTCGATATAAATTGCCCGATCTTGCCTGGTGCGTCCGTCGGATGTGGAAATGCGAACCGTCACTAGATTTTCCCGAGCATCGACGTTATAGTCATATTTCAAGGTGGTGGTTCCTCCTTTAACATTGATCGGAATATTGGCAATATCGCCCGTGCGGTTGCTAATGCGAACCATGACGTTTTTTTGAGCTCCGACGGGCAAGGATGACAAGCCAACACCTGATTGACCGTATTCTAAATTCAATCCCGTCTCGTTTAACAATCTGAGGGTAATCGTCCGAGTATTGTCAACCTGGGCTTCGGGTTGCCAGAATCCCGGTTTCGGCCCGCCGCCTGTTGCGGGTTGAGACGAGGCTGGATGGGGGGCCAAACAGGCGATCGCGCCCAGTATAGTTGCTGTTGCAAAGAGTCTTAATTTCATGATTTCTTCCTCCGCATAAGTTCTTCGTTATCTATCATTTTACGTGGAAAAATCCTTACTTTAATATTGTAACAAAGTCCTCTGCTTAAGGATGAGGCTTTAGGCCCAGCATTTTGGTAAAACTTGGTATTTTTATCTATTAATTATTGATTATAGATCGAGCTGCTTCTAGCAGCAAACGCTGTTCGGCGCGGGCGATCGCCCTGCAAGTGCTTTCTACAGCGTCTACATTCACTGAGATAGATGTAATCCCCCACCGTACCAGCGATTCTACAATCTCTGGATACAAAGCTGGAGCGTCACCGCAAATCGAACAAGGAATCCCAGCAGCCTGAGCCTGAACGATCGAATGTTCGATCGCCCGCATTACGGCTCGATCGTACTTTTTGAAAGCATCGAACATCTGTTCGGAATTGCGGTCAATTCCCAATAAAAATTGAGTTAAATCGTTGGTGCCGATCGAGATTCCTTGCACGCCTGCTTGTACGTAATCTGGCAATAAAAATAACACCGACGGAACTTCGGCCATAATCCACAGTTGAAACTCGGCAGGACGTTGCGGCCAAAGCTGTTCCAACCGCTGGTGGCAGAAGACAAACTCCTCAACAGAACGCACGAAAGGCAAAATTAAATTAACATTGGTATAGCCCGATTCGCATACTGTTTTAAGTACCTTTAATTCCCAATCGAATAACTCCGGTTCAAAAGTATAGCTAAAACAGCCATTAACCCCTGATTCGCGCAAATCCAGAGAACGGTAAAATACCGATCGCGGTGTCACAGCAGCAGCAAACAAACTCAAACGATCGACCATTCGCGAAACAAATTCCGATTCTCGATCGTTTTGCAGCCAAATTTTGGGATGTTCACCTTCCAAAGCATCCACTGCCATTAACTCCGAACGCAGCAATCCGATACCGTCAATTGGCAGATTTTTAAGGCGGTCGATCGAGCTAGTTTGGCTGATATTAACTAAAAGTTGAGTAGCAGTCGGCGCACCCCGATCGGATTGAGAATAATCAAGAGGTCGATCGCGCCGATCGAAGCTAGAAAATTGGTGGTTGGCTATTGACATTTTGGCTGCTGTACTGGACAAATCGGCACTGTTTGCCGTTGTTTCCGGCTGCAAGCTGGAAACCCCGAATTTTCCTGCTTTATCGAGCATTATAGGTTGAGTTGAGGCAAAAACTTCTCCGGTATCACCGTCGATCGACATCGCATCTCCAGTTTCGATCGCCCGCACGATCCCGGCAACTCCCACCACAGCAGGAATCCCTAATTCTCTAGCTAAAATTGCTCCGTGACTCGTCATCCCACCTTGTTCCGTAACAATTCCAGCAGCCACTTTCAACCAAGGGAACCAAGTCGGATCGATCGTCCGAGTCACTAAAATTTTTCCAGCTATAAATTCCGAGTTGTCTATGCGGGGATTAGTCATAACTTGGGCAATTGCTTGCGCTTGTCCCGATGCTGCTGCCAAACCTTTAAATGCTGCCAAAGTTCGATTGCCAGCAGTGCGATCGGCTGTGGCAACTGTCGCAGCAAAATATCTAAAATTTTTGCGATCTGTAGTTTTTTCTGTTTTGATAGGACGAATTAGGGTGAAGTAAAAGAGCGGTTCCTCGCTGCCTTCCGGCTGGTGCATCGTCCATTTCAATTCGAGATCGGTGTCGAATTCGGCAGCAATTTGTTTGCTCAATTTAATTAATTTTTGCAACTGCGATGTTTTTAACGCATAGGAGCTTTGCGCTCGCTCTTCCAGTAAATAAACTTCCAAACAACTGTTAGCAATATCGTACATTTTCAGCCGATCGCAATCGACAGAAGGCGAATTTTGAGCCCACTCACCAGCACTCTCTAATTTGATATTGTAAGCCAAAGTTTTGCAGCCCAGGCGCTGAATTTGCACTTCACCTG
>JBOFTL010000599.1:0-4923 GCA_051652045.1 Microcoleus sp.
TGTTTGAACAAACTTATAATTGCGAAATACTCATAAATGATGGTCCTGGGTGGATGCCTATATCAACTCTTTTGGACGACATTTTTATTCATCGAGTTCATGTAAAAGTAGCAAAAAAATAAAACTCAAAAAATATCAAGACAAATGATTAGAACGCCAAATATTGGAGTAAATCGTAGTTAATTGTAGTTATTTACCCAAGTTTCAATTATATCTCTCAGAAGGTCTTGCCATCCAGGAATCTCTTTCACTTTTTCTTCAATCTCCATCGGGACCCTTAGATCTATCCGTCCTGACAAAGGACGATCTGATTTTCTAGACATTCGATATTCATTGTTTTTTTGGAATGGCATTTTACTTAACCTCGTGCTTGTCAATTAGCATATCATAGTGTTAGGATATCAGGTAAGGAGGATACGATGCCACTAGCCCGTAAGAAAGGATTCAGAGTCGAAACCAAAACGCTCACATCATCGTTGAGTCGTGAAGGCTTTGATCTGTCTGAAACCAATCAGGCGTTTAGTGATGTAACGTTATTCTTTCTGCTAGTGATTACTGAAGACCCAATCGGTGTCGACAGCGCTGATATTAAGCGTTATTATGAGCCACGGTTCTTTGGCGATAAAGCATACCAAGTATTCCCGTTTGATTGTCCTCAGGAGTTTAGACGTGCTGCATTATCGAAGGCGGCAGGTCTTTATAAGTCATGGCGGTCAAACTACAGCAACTGGCAGGCTAGGGAGGAAAAGCGTAAAGCTCGAAAACGAGGAAAACCGCTTAAGCCTCATAAGCCACCAGTTTTGCCCACTCATCTCAACTTAAACACAACTTTCTATAAAGGCATGTTTAAGGACGATGACGGGATGTCAGTCATTCTTAAGATTTTGATTAATGGCCAATGGAAATGGATTAAGTTTCATTATGCCTGTGCATCGAATCTAAGTAATGACTGGGTAAAAGCTTCTCCATCTCTTGTCCTTAAACAAGGCAAGGCTTATCTTAATTGGACGGTAGAACGCTATCAACCTGCAACGGGCGGCATTAAGACGCTCATGCAGGATGGTAATCGCATCTGTGCAGTTGATACAGATTTGGATGGGGAATTGATGAAGGCAGTTGTTTTAGATGTGGACGCTGATGGCAATGTGATTGAGTTAGCTCGGATGACAACATCCGGCCACAATTGCCATGTAAAGCGTAGGAAGTCACGTTTAGGCAAAATTGCTGTTCGGATGAAACAAACAGGTTTCATTGATCAAGGGTTTGCGTCTAATCGTTGGGCAAAAATACGACGTTCTGAGATCAATGCAGGGAATCAAATTTCTGCTCAACTTGTTGATTTTGCTCAACGCTGGGGATGTGCTGTGATTGTGTTTGAAGCGCTTAAAAGCCTTAAACCGCAACGCGGTAAATATTCTCGTCGCTCAAACCAAAAAAGAGCCTATTGGCTAAAATCTAGGGTTATGAAGGAGACTTCGCGCAAAGCACGTCAAAACCACAATATTCTGACGGCTCATGTAAGTCCTAAGGATACATCTAGGTTTTGTGCCTATGACGGTCATCCTCTTTGGCGCGGTAATACTTATATGCCTAGCATGTTGCAGCTTATGGAGCCTTATTCATGTGGTGGTATGTGTTTTGTTGCGGTAACTGGATACCGGGGCAACGCAGGATTCAACGCTGGTAGAAACATCGGATTAAGATTCTACCAGCGCTATTATGAAAGCCCTAAACTCGTAAGAGTTGGGTTTGGTGGGATTGCAAGCAAGTTACCCGCTCAAGGTAATCCAATTCTATCAAAGGAATGTGTAAATTCCTAGTTTGTTCTTACCCTTTACGAATGGAATCTAGTTGAGCCAAGCGCTCTCCCGCTAGTCATCTCGCTTACAGAAGAGCACACTGAAAAATGATAAAGCTGAGTTATTCGTATTTACTCCGATTTACTCTGATTTATTTGTTACACAATGCAAACTAAATCCCCTCTAGTCCTCAGCAGCGCAAATACGATAGTTAGAAAAATTAACATTTGAGTAGGAAAGCAAAAAGATGCGTAGTCTACGAATAGAAAAAATCAAATATGTATTGTCCAAAAATAATGTTGCAATAACGGACGCATTGGTGTCAGAACTGCTTGATTTATTGGATGCCGAATACGAATCTGGATTGTATGAGGGGAAGGGCGAAAATTCGTGAAAATCAAATCAATAATCTTATCATTTTTGTCGCATTGCCATTCATTCTGACTCCCTCTTCTGCTTTTGGACTTGCAGCAATTTCTTTCAGTCTCCTTTCGCTTCAGTCGTTCGACAAAGAAGATAAATTAGATCAATAACCTATGCAAACTAAATCCCCACCAATCCTCAGCAGCGCAAATACGATCGCCATTTTCGACGAATTCTGGACCCAAATGGTCACCCTGGTCAAAGACGACTGGATGCCAAGCCTTGGCCGAGGCTGTGTTTTCTATGACAAGGCGAAAGAAGTCTTTGGATATGTGCCATTTACGGCAATCCAGGAAGGAACGCCGGAAGAGTTGGAGTTAAACCAAGATATCTATGATCAACTCTTGGAGATCGTTGGGCATGAGTATGATCTTGAGTCTGAGTTTGTGTTACTTATTAAAGTGGAAAATGAATCGATTATTAAGTTTGACTTAACGATCGCATTATTGGATTACAATGGAAGGAAAGGTGTTTTCTCTGATGAATATATTAAGAATGTGGAGAGAGAGAAACAACTTCTGAAGGCGAGAGAGGAAAGGCTGAAATTGCAAAAAAACAGGAGGAGAAAGAAAAAGTGAAGCTTAAATTAGTCCCATTAATACTTTCAACTTTTATATTTTCTTCGCCTTTGGTGTTGGCGGATTCTTCTCTTAGTGTTACGTCTGGTGTATCGGTGTATGTTGATCCAATCCTAAAAAATCATAAGACATATCCTGTTACTTTTGGCGATCGCTTAGAATCTAAGATCAACATTCTTGAGCGCGAGACTGGGATTAAATATTATGTTTTTCTCCACAAAATTGATTCAGCGCCAGAATTGGCTATGGATTCTATCTGGGGAATAAATCGAGGGAAAGTTGAAGTTTCAAGAACAATTAATAAACTGAAAGCAGATAAAGGGTTCCCCGAAAAAAAATATGTTGTAATTGACTATGTTCGTAATCCTGCGGACCCAAGCGAGTCTGCAATTAATTTTATTTCAAGTGAAGATTTGACGGGTCCAAGTATAAGCGAAATATTTACAAAATTTATGCCTCAAGATCCTGAAGGGGCAATCTACGGAATAGCTGAATCAATCGCTAATGGTGAAAAATTTCTCCGTATCTTTGTTAGCGCTGCTTGTGTCATTCTCTCATTTTTACTGACATACCTAGCCTTCCCTATGGTTGATTTTTCTATAAAAGATATATGCGATCGCAGAATTAAAGAGTGGGAAAAGGCGATCGCCACAGCAAGTGCTGTTAATGAAGAAATCATTGCTGATGGTACAATCCAGTTTTGTTTGGGTTTGGGTTTAAGCAAATCTCCTGAAGTTGCAAAGGCATATTTGGATGAGCTACAACATCTTTTGTTCGTTGCAAGCACTGCGCTTTCTATCGCCAAACGACAAAGACAAATGTTTATGTTTGGAAAGGCGATATCAACGCTTGATTCCAATCATATTGTTGAAAAATATGAATTACCATTAAACCAAGTTTCTATTTTTGAAGGACTTGACGCTGAGGTATCCTTTAAGGGTGACCAATTATTGTGCAAGCTAAATGAGTCAGTTTCTAAAACAACTGACATTTTGACCGCGCTAAAAAAGTATAATTAAGAAAATAGAAAATTCATAAAAACCTATGCCCCAAACGATCGCCTTACTTGACCTAATCTCTGAATTCCCCGAACCATTTCGCGACCCTGAACTCCCACCACCATCACTTCCGCAAACAATGGCTTCCCTTCCCCCAGCGGAGCCATTGCCAGGAGAGAGCATGGGGCGATCGGTTAAGGATATTTGTCTGGAGGCGATCGCCATTATTGAGTCGCGGAATCCGGCTTTGTTGGGTGCGATCGTTTCTCTTCTAGAGGTATTGTCGAAGGGGGAACAGTATGATGTTATCTCGGTGACAAAGGCGGTTGATACTGGTGTTGATTTGGTTCTGGATGAGACTTATTCTCGGGAATATGATCCCACTTGTCCAGGTGGAATGTGTCCAATTATAGGTAATAATTAACAAAATCATGACTCAAAAATTTGCTAATTCTGCAATTTCATCCATGACCGACATCCAGAAAAACGATCGCATCCGCGTTAAAACATCGCAACTCACAGGCGAAGTAATCTGTGTCCAAAAAGATAGCTTTGGCCATCGCTGGGCAGATTTGCATTTGGATAATGGGCAATTGATTCGAGTTCGTTCAAGTTGTTTAGAAAAAATTTAGGAGAAAAGAAAATGATTTTACCCAGAGATGAAGCTGCCGAAATTTTGGCCAAAATGTCTCCACAAAAAAGACATGAGGTTTTCGATAAAATAATTAAAATCAATTCATCAAGCCCTAGCGAGGTGAAGCAGATCTTCGATTCTACCTCGAACGATGTTCGTAAAGTTATTGGCTTACTTATGGTTCATTTTGTTGAAGAAATTCAAGCAGAAGAGAGGCTGGAGATAAAAAAAGAGAAAGCCCAAGAAGTTCGCAAAGATGCTATCAAAATCCTCGAATCTTTAGTCGTAGCTTACCCCGATCAGCCAGAAGATGTACTTTGCGATCGCGCCATCAGGATGGCTCAGCGTTTGCATGATCATTGCTAGTGGAGGCCAAGAAGGTAAGCTACGTTTTCGATCTCCTTGACAATTACTAGCTCTCTCGCTAGTATGTTTGTATTCAGCGGCTGACGCACTACAAATCCAGCCGCATCTACAAACTAACGGAGAGA
>JBOFTL010000600.1:0-3502 GCA_051652045.1 Microcoleus sp.
ACAGACGCATGGATAATAGACCCAAAAATCCCTGTTGCATTTATTCATCAGGACAATAACAATACAACAGACGACGTTTATATAATAGATTCAGCTAGTTTATTCACAGGTCAAAGATCAACGTACTTAGCGGGATCTGCAATATTTGTCGCGACCAGAAATAGAACAACATTTGAATTAATAGAACCGTATTTTACTTTTGTCGATGTTTATGCGACAGAGAATGGCCAAGAATTAATGACTGAAGATGACCGTGTAATGCAATTCGTTTAAAACAATGACTACCTACACTACAAACCCGATTAAAATTACAGATTCAAGTTTTCCAGTAGCAACAGCAATATTTGGAGATCTTGGATTTGTAGGGACTCAAACTGTTTCTGGGACTAAACGAGCGCAAATAATCCCATTCACTTTGTTGGGGTTAGCAACCACCACCACGGTTTTACAAAAAGCATCTAATCTGTCTGACCTTGCGGACGCGATCGCAGCTAGAGGAAACCTTGGCGCAAAAAATCTTTGGTATGTTGCAGGAACAACAGCGCCTGCGGGGACCGTTGGCATTATCAATGACTTTGCGTTCAATGACAATGGAGTTTTGTACGAAAAAACAGCGGCAACGACTTGGACATCGAGAATTGACTTTGTTACACAAGCTGAGCTAACAGCCGCTAATTATCTCACAGCAACAGCAGCAAACCTTTTATATGCCCCCATAGGAGAGAATGCAGGGCCGGGGCTTCGCTATACCTACAACACTTCAACGACATTCCCCGCAACGACCGGACAGATTTTACTAAGCGCTGCCACATTTGCGGCGACCACTTCAATTTCAGTACATACCAGCGATCGCAATAGTCGAGATTTTGCTTCAATCCTTGATTTGGGTGTAGCTGGTTCTAGGCTGCAACTGACATTTGATGGCGCAGAAGAGACTTATGCATGGTTCAACATAACGGCGATCGCCACGTCCGGCTCAACTAGAACCTACACCGTCACTCATATTCAATCTAACGGCACTCCAGCGAACGGAGAGATGTTGCTGCAAGTCGTGACTGTTGGTGGTGGCGGCGGCGGTGGTGGGGGTATTCGGCTAGAGCGAACATTTTCTAATACAACAACCGGGAATCCAACAAGCGGGACGTTACGGCTTGCAAGCAGCAACCCACAAACGACCCCCGCCACCGTCAAAATTAATGACACCCGCAATGTCAATTCTCTTCTGACAGCCCAAGGGAACCTCTTAGACAAGATCAAAATTGGCAATATTATACAAATTACCAATATTGCTAGCGGAGTCTATCATGTTTATCAAGTCACCGGTATCTCCACGGCTATAGTTGCAACAACAACAACCTCGTATAACTTTACCTGTGATTGGCTGTTTGGTACGGCAGGCGTAAGCAGCTTTCCGAATAATGCTGAGGTTGCGTTTACATGGTTGCCAGATAATTCGACGGCAAGCTCGTTAACCGTTAGAACCGTCAATTCCAGTGTGACCGGAACACCATCTGAACTGGTGTTACCAAATGGAACATTGGCGATCGCATCAGGAGTTGCGACATATACACCAGCATCTAGCAGCAGTAGTGGCGGTGCGACGGGACTTAGGTATACCTATAACACAACAGCAGGCTCTGGGGTCATCAGTGCAGCCGCATTGGCTACAGCCACAAGTTTGACTATTAATACTACGGATGCCACTACCCCCACAGCGAAGGATGCAACGAACGTATTAGCCCGCTTTAAAAATGGCGCAATTATTCAGGTTGCCAAGGATGAATCGAACTGGGTTCGATTCAATGTCACCGCTGACTACGCAAGCGGTGCAGTCACTGTCACAGTCGATCAATCTTCTGGTGCGATCGCTAGTGGTGATACTGTTTATTTGAGTATCGTTAGCGATGCGCCAAGCGCTGGAGGGGGAGGAGGCGGAATAACTTGGGTAGAAACCTCTGGTGCAACAAATATTGCGAACAATACTGGTTATGTTTGCACTGGTTCAACCGAAGTCACTCTTACGTTACCAACATCAGGGGCAGTAATTGGACTTAACTTTCAAGTCGCTGGGAGAGGATCTGGGGGATGGAGAGTAGCGGGCGCAGGTCACACAATCACTTGGCATGGGGCAAATGACGGGACAAGGGTATTGGGCGCAGAAAAAACAGCCGCGTCTTTTGTCTGCGTTGGGGCGAATCGCTGGTTAATTGTAAATCACGAAGGGCCAATAACTCTAGAGTCAAATACAATTGGCTCTTACCGATATGTATGGCTCGATGTTACTGCCGCCGTTTCGGTCAGTACGGCGGTGGGATCTGTCGAGTTCCAACTTTTCTCGGTTGCTGGAGGAACAAATATTGCTTTAAACATAAATCCGACCAGCAACAAAAACTTACTGGGTGGAAGTTTGGCGACCTTGACAAATGGAAATTTAACGGAAGGGTTTTGCCCCGCTTGGGGTCAAGGGGACTTACCCCTAAGGGTCGGGGTCGATCTTGGAACGCCTCAACCCATTGTGGAATACGGTCTGTGCGGCTATCAAAATTTACCGAGCAATATAGGCCAGTCTTTCAAATCCTGGACGCTAAGAGGCAGCAATACCAGTCAGTTTGACGCAAGCGGTACGATCTTGCACACAGTATCGGCACAAACAACCTACACCCAAGGGGTGCTGACAAGATTTTCGATCTAATCATGATATTTCCACTGATGTAGTTTGCGATTATGAACCACTCCCCCGGTTAAAACACGGGGGCTTTACGCGGTTTTCCGTAAACCCGGTGGTCGACAAAGCTTGCTCAATTTTTCCTTGACCATAAGGAAAAGGGTTAACTGAGCATTGAATGGTTTCGCCATATTTTGCAACCAAACAATCAGGAACCCGAACCTTTACAGTAGATCCGTCAAACTGAAAGACTTGGTTGCCATAGGTTTCCCCTTTGGAACCCACAAAATACGACTCAGCCTGCTTGCTGATATTGACTCGAATGGGAGCGACTTTCAATGCAGTGATTTTACGATCTAGATGAACGATGTAGCGTTTCTTGTGATGAATCGCAAATCGTCTACGCTGCCATGAAGTTTGACGGGTCTTTATATCGCAAAATAGCTTGAACTTAGTGGATTGTTTTTTCTTTGCCCATCGACCGGAATAATGCTTGCGTGAATCCTTAAGGGACTTTTCGGCTTTTCGCAACCACTCTTTGGCCGATTTCAGTTTGCCTTCTAACTGCTTAATATGATTTGTCCGACATTCCTTGGCAGCTTCAATCTTTCCATCTGCATCGGTAATGACTGCACCCGCTTGTCGTTTATTAAGCTTAAACTCGTGCTGAATCAACGTATTGAGTTTTGACTTATCTCCAAACCCAGTCAACCGATGATTGACCGCAAATATCAACGCAGACCGATATACCTTGCTGTAATCGGCAATAAAGTCTTGCAAGATAAAAGGAATGGCATCGGTGACGTATGTTTTCATGCTAATATATTAGCAAACTAA
>JBOFTL010000601.1:0-13232 GCA_051652045.1 Microcoleus sp.
CTCAAAGCCGCAGATGACTTCATTTCTAAAATCGTCCGAGCTTTATCCAAAGATGTCGGAACGGTCATCAAAGAGGCAATAAAGGGACTCATTTCAAAAATCACGACAAACTTCGACAAACTCCTAAAAGGTTTGTTGACGAATTTATCTAATCGTCTCATGACGATTGGGCAGAACTTACTTAAATCTGAAAATCGAATTAAGCAAGCCGCCGCAAAATCTCTCGGGTCAGTTGTCACGGGTCTAAACAAAACCCTGGCTAATTGGGGCAAAAGCACCGGACTGGTCAAGGCGATCGGGCAGATTGGAACACTTGCTGGGCACTCGAAAACCTTTGCGGCTCTAGGTCAGCTCCCGAAAGCGTTAGAAACGCTAGGGAGGTTTGCAAGTTTAGGAATGAAGGTTCTCCCTGTCGTCTCCTCTCTTATTACAGCCTATAAAATTGAATCAATTATCAATAACGGCAGGGAGGTAAATCGGAAGCTTGACATCTTGACGCGAGAGAGCTTTTCCCGTGACCAAGCAATCACTCGTCGATTAATTGCACTAGAGCGCGGAGTCAACAAGCCCGCGATCGACTATCAAAAAATAGCCTCTTCTACCAGCTCAGCACTCCAGCAAGCCGGGTTAGCCAAGTCCAACGACGTTTCATCCATCAAAGCGGATATCCAACGCCTGGGCGCTCAGAATTACGGTCCTCAATTTCAATCGCTTAACTCCAACGTCTCATCCATCAAGGCAGACATTCAACGCCTGGGCGCTCAGAATTACGGTCCTCAATTTCAGTCGCTAAACTCCAACGTTTCGTCTATCAAGGCAGACATCCAACGCCTGGGCGCTCCGAACTACGGTCCTCAACTTCAGACTTTAACGAGCGGGATTCAATCGCTAGCAACCGGAATAAGTGCCCTGCAGGCGAAAGGAGTAGACTACGCTCAAATCAATAGCATTGTCACGAGGGCTGTTGACGGCAAACAATTCAATTTTGACTATAGCCGCGTAGGCTCAGAAGCCGCTCAAGCCTTTCGCCTCCCCTCCGACCTGGCGCGTAAATCTGACATCCCCTCTGACCTAGCGCGTAAATCCGACATCCAAGCCATTCCCGCCCCCAAGATCGACCTCTCCCAAGTCCTAAACAAAATCCCCTCCGACATCGCCCGCAAAACCGACGTAGACGCAATTCCCAGCAAGATTCCCATCCCGACCGTAAATCTAAATCCAGTTCTTACCCAACTCTCTGTAATTGGGACACGGCTCACTAACTTGGATTCCCGTGTTGGTCAAGTGAACCTGTCCCCTTTGCAATCTCAGTTAAATAGTTTGCAGAGTGCGATCTCTGGGAACATCAACGCGGGCACCAATATCGTTACAAATGCCGTGACAAACATGGGGAACACCCTGCAGAACTTTGTCACCAATAACAACACCACGATCGTCAATCAAATCAGCAGGGGAATAGATTTAAATCCTGCAAGCATAATCGATCCACTCAAACAGCATATCAACACCCAAGTCGCTCAGCCGCTCAGCAAGACCATGGAGGTTCTGAACGTCAACGATTTAGCCCGCGGCGTCAGCATGTCTGCCGAAGCCGTGATTAAAGCCGCTGGGATGCAGCAATATGGGCAAGGCACCAGCACTGCGACGAACCTGATTGGTTTGACGGCAATGATCGCGTCCCCAATCTTCATGCGCGCAGGCTTCCACCAGCTCGGCAATCAATTTCCCGCTGACATGCGCAATCCTCAAGGGGCAAAAGTGACCCCCACTACTGCTCTAAGCATGTCTCAATGGCAATTTAATCAAATGACAAACCTTGTGGGGATGCCTACAAAAATGATGGTTAAGGAGGCTTCAGGTTCAATTAGTCAGAGATCATTTCAAAATCAGAGCGACGCGATCGAAAACATCCACGCCCAGAATCTAGGGATGGAACAGGATTTAAGTGCGATCGAGAAGTACTTATTCAAAATCATGCAGCAAGTGGAAATCGTCACAAATATCGTCTTCCAAAACAAACACGATATTGACGTAATCATTGACGAGCTGGGACCGAAGACTAAGCAAAAGATTGTCAGCAAACCCAGCCCCGTTACACATGGGAAGAATGATGCTGGAGCGAGTTTCTTCGATCGGCTGATGGGAATGGCGAATAATTTCACCGTTGTCCGTGAATGGAACGATGAAATTGATGCCAAACAATTAGCGCAAAAGACAAATATGGAGGCGCAAATCGCTGCGTTGACCAACAAATGGGAATTTGACAAGACCAGTCCGAAGCTTCCGATCGTCGATCGTCCCGACACCCAAAAGCCCAAAAAGCAAAATGACGAGGAATGGCGTCGTTATGTCCACACAAGCGAAAACCCTGATACGGCTAGACAAACACCAGGGCTTGCCGTCCCCGAGATTAAAGAGTTCAAACTAGGCACGGTCAAGGAAGTGCCCAAACCCGAAACCAACCCTGAAAAGCTCCTAGGCAGTTAGCCACCGCGAGAGATTGAGCATCCTACGCACAGTAGACACTCAATCTCTTTTCCTATGGACTTTGCCCCGTTATCAAATAACCTCCTAGCCGAAGCCACCAAACAGATGATTGGCGATCGGCGCATCGAAATGTTCGAGACCTTCAAAACCGATTCCCGAAACGCAGGTAAACGAAGGCGTTTCGGGAATTTCATGAATCTCGCATCCAACTTCTTAACCGACTTCCTATTCTCGAACTTTTCAGA
The DNA here is from genome assembly GCA_051652045.1 of Microcoleus sp. Lineage (GTDB taxonomy): Bacteria > Cyanobacteriota > Cyanobacteriia > Cyanobacteriales > Microcoleaceae > Microcoleus. The sequence continues at coordinate 2,733 of JBOFTL010000601.1, forward strand.
AATCGTGATGGGAACCGCCTTAACCCTGTATATGTTCGATTGGGCGCAAACCGACGAGCAAATCAAACAGCAAATTGAGGCAAACAATCTTGCAGTCATCAGCGCAGCGGGGCGACTAGCCGCCGATGGGATTGTACGAACCGCAGGGCTAGGCGTCACCAAAAAAGTCAAACACCGATATCCCCAAGTTGACCCGCAAGCCCTCGCTAACATGGACGAGGAGAACAAAGAGGAAATCATCTCCAGCCTACGCGGGGCGATGATGGCAATGAGGAGCAATCTGGTCAGCAACACCCTCCTAAACACCTACATGTCAGGACGCCAGATGCTGGGCTTCGACGGCACCAAAAAGAGCGAACCCTGGATTCTCTCAGACAAAATCGAGAAAATTGCCGAAGAGCAGAAGGACAAGCAGATGAAGGCTTTCCTAACCGGCTTCATCGATCAGGCTGAAGATGCCGTCTTTGATTTGGCTTTCCTGGCCTGCAATACCGTGCAGTCAACCTACGAACTGAATCGCGCCGCAGCCAAAGCCGCAGCCGGTCCTAACCGCGTAGTGAAATTTACGCCAGACAAAACAGAACCCGAAAATTACACCTGGCTCTACGGTTCGCAATCGAATGTTATCAATGCGATCGAAGGGGCAAAGTTAGGCGGAGTGACGATCGCCCAAAAAGACCTCGGTCAAATTGTTCAAGTTGGAATTGACTCAGCACTCAAAGCCCAACGAAATGAACGGCTTGTGACGGTGTACTTTTACAGCGGAGCCAACGGAGCCAGCCGCTTACCAAACGGCAAAAAAGCAATCAAGAAAGAATTGAGGATTCCCAGAGTGAAACTGTCCGCCGACTGGGACAAGCTCAAGGCGGTGCTCACCCCCTTTGATGGTGGAAGTTACAAAGTGATTGCGCACCTGGACGATGGGCACCAGTTACACGGCTTCTTTGCAACTGAGGCTGAAGGAAGAAGTTATTTCACGCGAATCGCTAACGACCTCTGTGAAGGAAACCTCGTGAAATTCACGACGATCGAACCCAGCTCAGATCCCAAATTCAGGCTTGAATCCGCGCGCTTCACCGTCAGTAGTGCCACCATCCGCATCGCCAAACAGACCTCTGACCCCGCACAGAAGAGCATGACCGACGCGAACGGACAGTTCTGGAAAGTTAAGACCGTGAAGCTTCCCTTACGGAACGCCAATAAGCCGGACGGCATCGACGCGAAAATCCTAAATCCGTGGGCCGCAGAGACCCCCTAACAGGACCGCTCCGAAGTACCTTCACCGCGAGCGCCCCCTAAGGGGTGTACCACACCTCGGAGGGTGTTAGAGCCGTACGCGATCGCGGGCACCGTAACAGCATCGACAGCTAGACCTCACTCTCAATCTCTTAGACACACACAATGGCAAAGAAAGTAGAAGCAGCGGTGGCTTATTCCGCTGATGCAAAGTTTTTATATGGCTACCGCACCGAACCAGGCGGAGACCTGACGACATTAGGCGTTAGTGACATTTCCGCCGCCGCACCGGCGAAAGACGTAGCGTTCCACCCGAAAAATGTTCGCGTTTGGAGTGCCTACAAGCCTGGCATCATCGCCCGTGGTGGACTTTGTGCCTTCGATAAATTGGAACCCTTGGAAACAGCCGGATATCTGCTGACTCGCCGAAAAGCCAGCCTTCCGAAAGGCGGACCCAAATCCGTGATTGTTGGCGTCAAACTGACCCCGAATTTGGTCTTCACCTGGCGCTTCCCCAAATCGAAATGGACGGCGTTACCTGCTGAAGTCAAAACGGCTGCGGGCGTCAAGCTGGCATCGGAATTCAATCAGGATGAGTGTGCTTTCCATGCAGATGGATTCATCTTCAAGGCTGCAATCCCCGAATTGGACCTTCCGGCAAATGTTTATGTGAGCAAAACCGCATTGAAGAAGTCGTTCACTTCTACTGCAGGTAAGTCCTACAGCCTGTACGCAGGTACTCAAGAAGCGGCTCCGGCTCCGTAATTCCCCAATTCTCACCCTCTAGGTTCAAATAATGCAACGACTCAAATCTAAACTCTCAGCCTACAACGCGCGATCGGTTCAGGGCGGCATCGCTCTTTCTGTTGGAGACACTCAAGTCTCGATCGGCTACTACAACCAGTCCGCCGAAACCTTCCAACTGTTAATCCGCAGCATGGAAGACGGACAGGAATCCCTGACAGCAGAGGAGAACCTGACCGAAGCTCAAGTGCTCGAATATATCGAAACTTTGGCTCTCGACTCCTTCGCCGCCCCCGTTCGCCCGGAATTGGTGTAACGCTCCTGAGGACTCAAACTCAAACGAGAGTTTGAGTTCTCGCTGACTCCCAACTTTGCGAGCATCCGTATGGGGAAATTACTTGTCAAATTGGGCAACGCCGAGAACTGGCGAGACTTCTATAACAATGATTGGAAAGCCCAGATATCCACGAGTAACGGGAAATGGGACCGCATACCGAAACAGAAGCTGCCAGTTCTTGCCGAACACAGAATCCTAGCCGTTGCCAGTGCGAGCGTTGACGCAAAACCGCATTGGCGAACTGGCGGATGGCTGGTCGCTCAACTCAATCTCCCAGCCACAGTCTCTTTCAAACCCGAAGTTGCAACCCTCAAAGTCCCGCTTTTCAAACATGCTCTCTGGGTACTTCCAGACTACGGGCACAGTTATGAGCTGGAATTCACCCCCGCGCCCTGGCTTAGGACCGTGGAAATTGCGATTGAGGAATACATCGGGGAAGAGAAAGACAGCACCGAAGAAGTCATTAAAACCCTGCCTTCTGGGGAATGGGTGACTTTCAACTAACTCTACTAGCTTCTCAATCTTTATGACCTTTCTACCCAAGAATATTGACTGCCAAGATCGCTATCAGTTAAAGAATCTGATCAACGGGACCGAAGACGGCGACAGCGTAGCCTATCGCCAGCTCCAACCGCTTGAGCAAGATATCGTCAGCATCTTCGCAACGCTGAACAATCTGCCTCAAACCTTGGCACAGTTCCGCGTAGACCAAGACCTTCAGGATGAAGACCAAGTACTCGCTCTGATTGCTCAGGCAATGCAGGACATGCCCGACGTGGAATCGCGTTTAGCCAGCGTTGCGGTGAAGACCGTTTATCAGGGCACTTTGACCGCCGCACAAGGCGCGATCGCAAACTTCAATCTGACCGCCTCTGATAGCGGAAACATCGACGATGCAAACGTGAGCTGCATCCTGCTCGACTCCCCAACGGCGGGAGAAACCGGACTTTATCAACTCAATCTTGCGGGGCAGTTGGTCAAGCTGAATGCCAGCATGTTTGCCGAAAAACTGGGTTACTACACTCGGTTCTATGCAATTGAGTCCGAGAACCGCCCTGGACGCGAATTCGCCATTACTGGTCTGGACGAAGCCACCAGCTCGATCGAAGTGGAAGAAATTCCTTATACCGACGAGTATGCCGGACTCGGACCAATCACCGTTTCCAACCTGAACAAAACCATCAATCTCAAATTCAGCGCACTGGATTTCATCGTCAACAATGACGGCGAATTTGCATTGCTGCCAGCATTGCGCCAAGCGATCGATATGGTGCCGGGTTTAAGCGAAGCCGTTGCCACGCTCACCCTGACCGTTACGGATTTGGTGAATACCGTCCAGGCGCAAGGTCTATCGATCAGCCAACTGCAAACGCAGGTTCAAGGCATTCTCGACAAGCTTTCGACCGCATTCGCAAACGTTCAGCATGTGTTTTTTGAGAATGGCGTCGCCAAAATCAAAGACCAAAACGGTTCTTGGACCCCGGCACCCATGGGCTTTGTGCAGGAACTCGCAGGCGGTAGCGCGGATAACGGACTCTTCCGGCTAAACCACAATCGCGGCGTACAGACCCTCCCGAACTACTTCCAGGCGGATTCCTTGGGCAACCCCAAACGCATGGCAGCCTTCCTACCCACTGAAGACGTTAGCGCCAACTCTGTGGATGTTTGGGTCGAGAAATACACCACGATCGTCCTGTCCTTCCCGGCTGGTTTAACCTCCTCTGCCTTCGCGTAATCCCGCCTTTCTGGAAATACGCTTTTCTGTAAATCTGTAGGGATTCACTGGAGTCCCTACGCTCACCCTTGCGCTAGACCATGCCGAATTCTGTTATTAGGTCCGGAGGTTCCGGAGGCTCTAATCCTGCAGCCATTAAAGATGGGATTGATACTTCACTTGATATCGAGCAGCTCAAGCAGGATGTTTCATTTCTGAAGTCCTGGTTTGTTAATGAGTCACTCGCTGAAAAAATTGAAGAGGTTCGAGCGGCGATCGTCGCGCTGGTGCTCCCAGTAGCTACCCGTGTCCCTCAGCTCCGTCCGGCAATCGTTGGCGCGCCGAATCAAGCGATCGCAACGCCAGAGATTCCAGTCCCACCCGTTGGCAAACATTGGGTTATTCAAATCATGGGATGGTACGACAAACAGCCAACTGGCGGGGTGCTGACCATCACCGGCTCTGATAATCAAATTTATACAACGGTGCCCATTACATCTGCTGGCGCTGGCTTTATACAAAAAAACGCCATACCCGGCGGACTCGGTTTTCAAATTTCGCTGACTGCTGGCGGGACGGATGTCCGTGGCTCGCTAAACTACGCGATCGTAGCTGAGGAGGATTAATCATGGGCGCACTCTCCGGACTATCAGGACTTGGGGCACTCTCCGGATTGATGCCGGGAGTGCCTCCAATGCAGATTCATAACGTTGTCACGATCGACTGGTCAGGGAATGCCCTGCCAATCAATCAACGAATCTCATCCGTCAACCTCTACCAGGCGCTCAACCCGACGATCGCCCAGTCGCAAGACTATCGAGACGCGATCGATTATCTCAATCCGGCAATGGTCCGAATTCATAGCCTCGAAATGATGAACGACTCCACCAGCAGACCGCTTGGCTGGGTCAAGAATCCCACGCTTTCCACCTATGAATGGGACACGCAAAAAATCACCGCTGCTTTATCCGGACTGGCACCCGGACGAGCAAAGATGCTTGCAATTTGTCGCTTCCCACGGGCGATCGCCGATGCTCAAGGCCGCTTACTCGCAGGGAAATCCAGTGAGTTCGCCGCGTTCTGTGTCCAGCTGCTGACGATCGCCGACCAAGCAGGAGCCAATATTACCCATATCAACTTGCTTAATGAACTTGACAGCGCTTATAACAATAACTTTGCTCTTTTGGGAGCCATTTGGAACGAAGCCCGAGACGCGATTAAATCCGCATTTCCTTCGATGCTGGTGGGCGGTCATTCCTTCGCCAACGTCTACGGAACGGCGAACGTAGATGCCTATTTGACCACTTGTGCCTTGAAGTTAGATTACTTCTGCTTCAACGCCTACAGCACGGGCAACCCTGGCGGCACCACTCAACAGCAAATCTGGAATAGCGCTGTCAACACCATGAAGGATGCCTGTACCCATGCCAAAAACAAGCTGACGGCGAAGGGGCGATCGGATTGCCCGGTGTATATGACCGAGCGAGGGATGCTGTTCCTAAGCGCCTACAACCCGCTCAATGTTGGATCGGCGCGTCTGGTGTGGGAAGCGCTCTGCCTCATGAAAACTGCCAACTCTAACGCATCCTTTGCCGCGCTCTGGAATGAAGCTGACGATTGGCATGGGGCGCACTCGTCGCCGTCTTCTGGATATCAAAAACGCCCAACGGCTCATCTCTATCACATGTGGAATCAACTTATTGCCGGGGCGATGCTCCCGATCGCGATCACCGGCGAAACAGTGCCCGTCGTCAACAGTACCCCGGTGCAAGGCGTCCAGGCGATCGCCGCTCAGAAGCCCAACGGCAAAAAGGCGATCGCGATCGTAAACCGATCGGAGTTGCCCCGAAATATTCGGATTCAGCATAACGGCTGGGTTCCGAATCCCTCCGTAATCTTGGATGTCAATCTGATTACGGAAAGCGGCATTCAAACGGCTCAAATCCCTTACGAGGATTTTGTAAGCGGTTACTCAATGCCGCTCAATTCAGTTGCCATGATTTCAATTCAGTAATTTTTTAAACGGAGGCAAGGGGTTTCCCCCTTTTTTAAAATGGATTTTTTGACGCAAGAAGGCTTAAAGCTCTTACTAGCAATGCTCTTAGGCGGAATTGTGCAAGGGGTCCGCGCGCACTTTCAAGCAGCCGTTGCGGGCAAACTAGAAGACCTGAATTTTCGGCGAGACTTGGACCATGTGACAAGAAATCAAGTGCAGCACGGGCGGGTACTTGCGGACCTCGATCAAAAAGTAGACAAAATCATTGCCTATATCCAACGACAAGAGGGGCGAATCACACTGCTAGAGTCACAATCCAGAGTGAAACAATGAGTTAAAAATTAGCAACAAGTGTTTCTACGCGGGAGATTTAGGATCCAAAGCTTTATTCTGGAGCGGCTAAATTTAATCGTCAGTCTATGGACATCCGCAAAAAAATCCTTGCAAATCGCTTGTGGGCTTACTTTGGGATGAATCCCGAAGCGATCTCATCTGACACGATCGAAGTCTTAGATCGAAATGCTGCGAATATCAGGCGCATTGCACAATCGAACGGGAGTTTTGATGTGATCGTCTCACGCCTCATTCAAGATTTATTCGCGCATGATGACGAAAATTGTGCTGAGGTTCTGGAAAGCGTGGCGAAAGACCTACGCGATCTCGTTCAAAAATCTATCAAAAGGGGTGAGTAAATCACTCTTTAGAGCTATGTCTTTAGGCGTGTCTCCTAAGCGGTAGGTCGAGGGTTCGAATCCCGCCAGTCCCGTTCCTAGAAGGCGTTTGATTTTTCTACTGCCTATTAAATCCTGTTCTGGGGAGTTCTCTGGGGCAGGATTTAATCATTAGAGAATAATCGGTTTAGAAGTCTTCGACTTCAATATCAGCGCTTGCAGCTGCGTAATGTCGCCATATCGTATCTGCTGAATTTCCGACAAGTTTAGCGATGTCAATCACATTCTTGTTTTGTTTCAGTAGCAATGTGATAAATGTATGCCTCGTGTGTCGTGGGGGAAGGTACTGGGCTATCAGTCCTTTCTTTTCAAGCCCCTTCACGATTGGGGTCCAGTGATTATTAAGGACTTTTTGATAGTCGATCGGGGTGTCTTCGAGGGATGGGAATAGCCATCGGTTAGAAAGTCCCCTTTGTTGTTCGATGATGTCTCGGAGTTTTGGGGTGAGGGGGAATTTGCGGGTGACTCCGGTCTTGGTGGGAGTGGGTTCGGTGAATTTTGGGGCGATCGCTTGGTAGAAGTGGATGTAGTCCTTTTTGATGCCCTCCCATTCCAGCCCTCGGGCTTCTTCGTGTCTGCATCCAGTTCGGAAACAGAAGTTGATGTAGGGATAGTAGTGAGGGGATTGGAGGTGGAAGGCGTGGAGGATGGCGTCTCGTTCTTCGTGGGTGAAGGCTTGGATTTCGCTTTTTCGCTTCCTGGGAAAGTAGCGATCGTATTTTTTGAATGGGTTGGATTTGACGCGCTCTGTGCGGATTGCCCAGTCATAGCAGGCGATCGCGCCTTCAACAAATCGGCGATTGGTTTCGGTAGAGCGGTTCTTTTCAAGCCAGTCGATGATGTCTTGCGCGGTTGAGCAGTAGATGGGAATTTGCTTCAGAAGTCGTTCTTTGCCCGCGTAAGTGGTGTTGATGGTGTTGGGGCTGAGATGGGTGGATTTGTACGCAGTAAAACCGACCCATAGACCGCGCAATTGGTCTGGGATGTTGGGGGATGGCATGAGAGTGATGGTTCGTTAACGGAGTGGTCTGGGGTGCGCTATCTCTAGCGTGAAATCAATTTGTTAGGCGTAAATCTGCCAAGGGGATGGTCTGGGTGACGTACCAGTCATCATGGGTGACTTCGGCGGAGCCGTCTGCGATCGAGAGGACGGTGAGCTTTTTGCCGCTGCAGATGCGTGACTTGCTTCCTTGCCCTATGTAACGAACGAGAGAGCCGATTTCGATTCTGCCTTTCCGTTTTGTCAGTTTCGTAGCTTCAATTTGCTTCAACGCACCCTCTTGAGCGTTGAAACATACATCGCTTGCTGTGTCTGGGTTACAGCTTTGCTTCAACGGTTCTGGAAAAAGGGAGTTTGGATCTGAAAAGTGATCAAGATCTTGATCACTTTCGTCTGAAATGATCACTTTTTCTGGCAAAACTCCATCTTTTGGAAAGCGTTGAAGCAAAGCTGTATCGCTTACGGGGACTGGGTTGTATGTTTCAACGCTTGCTTCAACGTGTTGAAGCAAATTGAAGCTACGGGTATAGGTGGCAGGGGTGCGCCCTTTTCCGGCTTGTTTTGTAACGAAATCTTCAGCTTGGAGCTTGCTTAAGCAGGTGCCGACTGATGAGGCTTGGAAGCCTAGGTCTGTGGCGATTTGCTTGACGGTGCCGCCGCCGTGAAGGTTGAGGTAATCGATAACTTGTTCCTTCATGGAGCCGTCGATACGGGGACTCCATTGCCCTAGGAGCTTCCATTCGAGGGTGGCGGGGTCAATCCTCGCGCGGAGGTCGTTCCGTTCGGTGTAGCCGTTCTCTGTGATGATTCTGTAGGCTCCTTCGGTGGGGAGGATGACGATCGAGCCGCGTACTGCTCCTCGGATGGCGGTGTTGCCTCGGATGAGGTCGAAGGGGTCACAGTCTTCTCCGGTTCCTTCTGCGGTGATTTTGCGGGTGTGGTGGGTGAGGAGGATGCAGAGTCCCATGTCACGCGCCATTTCTTGGAGGGGTTCGATGACGCGGCCCATTTCGGAGCTGGTCTCCTTTTCCTTGTCGTCTCGGACGCGGGCGAAGGTGTCGAGGATGAGTAGGCGGATGTCTCCAAGTTCTGCAATGAGTGCTTTGAGGTCGTCCAGTTCGCTGAGCTTGAATTTGTCGAGCCAGTAGACGGGCATTCCTTCGCTCCATTTCTGGGCGATTTGGCGGGTTTTGATTTTGGTTTCGGAGTCCTCCAAGTTGACGTAGAGAACGCTGCCTTGGGTGGAGGGACGATCGAGGAATTTGCTGCCGGTGGCGATCGCTTTAGCCAGGGTCATGCAAAAGAGGCTTTTCCCGGTTCTGGGTGGGGCGGCCATGATGAACAACTCATTTGGGGTGAGGATGTCGGGGATGAGCCATTCGGTATGGTCTGCGGCGCGGGCGAGTAGTTCGTCATTGGTGCTGAGTCGATCGCGCAGGGCGTTGGGTTTGAGTGGGGCAATCCAGGGTTTGGCGATCGCGATCGCTTTCTCCAGCGGCTCAAGTCCGATCGAGTTGAGGACGTCGGAAACATCCCAGCCTTCTGGGTGTCCTTCGCCATCGATGGCGGCGATGAAAGCTCTTTCTCTAAGCCGGTCTTGAACCTTCAATGCTCCTTTTTTGCCGGGTTCGTCGAGGTCGTAGAGGATGGTGATTTTGCCTGGTAATCTGTCGAGCTGCTCTTGGGGTGGGACGTTGCCCGCGCCGCAGGTGAAGCAGGCGATCGCAATCGTGGTGCTGTGCCGCATTTCCATGGCTAAACGGATTGCATCCCATTCGCCTTCACAGAGCCAAGTTTCGATCGCTCCTGCTGGCTTGTGAGTGAAGTAGACCATTTGCGGAATTCCGTATTGGCTCCAAGCGCTCCACTCGGTGGGGCGATCGTCTGTCCTCCAGGGCGCGATCCGTTTCTTCTGGTAATACTGGGTTCCGGCTTCGTTTGCGGGTATTGGTATGGTGACGGCCGGTATGTGATTGCTGCCTTGTTTGGAGCGCGTTAATCCCAGTTTGTGACGGACGACGGCGGCTCGATCGATGCCTCTGTCATCAAGCCAGCCCATTGCCTCATTGTTTTTTAAAAGTGCTTCGTGGGCTGCTTTGATGGTTTGCGGATTGACGGTGCTATTCGTTTTCGGGGCATTGGCGATCGCGGTGGGAATTTGGCGATCGATGGGTTGATTGAGGGCTGCTCTAATTTCCTCTGGAGAACAGCCACGATGACACTTGTACGCGCCGCTATCTCCGACTAAAGATAGATTCTTTTGGCTATATCCTGAGCCTTTTGATAGACTGCAAGCAGGACAAATTGCACGACCTTTGGTGTCGAATTCGACGAACTCTTCAATTTTGAATTTCGGCATAACTAAAAAATCTTCTCTGTTTTGTACTTGGTGAAAGAGGTCAACAGGGGAGGGACACGAACAAAGCCGATCGCTCATCTGAACGATCGGCTTTTTAATGGCTCAGCGCTTTATCCCGTTTGGATTGTTTTGCGGTAGGGATGGGCTGGTAGCCGTAGGTTCTAAGGAGGACGGTCAGGCTATTGCTGGGAAGCATTGCGATCGCGTATTCGAGACAGTCTTCGGGAGAGATACCGGGTATTAGGTCTTCCTTGATGAGCCGATCGCGCAGGTTAGCCGCGACGGGTTGCGTTAGGACGTAGGTTCTATCTCCGCCGCTGAGGCGGACTTGCCCGATGCTGTCGCGCTGGAGGTAGAGAGCCTCTGGGTTATCGAGGTAGATT
>JBOFTL010000602.1:0-11550 GCA_051652045.1 Microcoleus sp.
CATCATTCCCCGATCTTCATGCTCAGCAATATGACAATGAAATACTGTGCGACCTACAATGTCACGAAATGGTATAGCAATTCGCACCTTTTCTTTTGCTGGTAAATTGATATTATCTCGCCAAGCTCGAAAAGGTTCTGGTTGCCAAACATTAGATTGTGCTTTCTGACGGGCCAGGATCTGAAATGGATAGGTATGCAAATGAAATGGATGAATCAAATGAGTCGCATTTTCAATCTCCCAAATTTCCAGCGTATTCACCTTTACTCGTGCATCTGTTCGATTCATTTTAAATGTTCGACCGTCGATCGTGTAGTTGAACGGGGCAGTGCCACCAAACTTGAATTTTCTTGTCTGAACCACCTCAGATAGATCGATCTCTTCGACGGGTACTAAACGTTTTGGTAAAGGTGTTGGCTGAGGATTTGTAGGAGCAACGATCGTGAGTAAAGGTTCTGGCATTTCTCGTCCGATATTTTGAGAATTGTCTGCCATATTCAGTAATGAGAAAGAACCCGATCGATCGAGTTGAACCATCACCTCTGCTCGCTCTCCTGGTGTCAGCAATAACTCCTTCAGTACGATCGGCTTTTCGATAAAACCATCATCGGTGGCAATCAAATTCAGCGGAATATCTTCAAGTTTCAACAAGTACGATCGAGCGTTACTGACATTGAGCAAGCGCAAACGCAACGTAGCTTTTTGAGCAATTAATAGCGGTTGGTATGCCCCATTGACCAATTGTAGATCTCCATACTTACCAAACCAATCCAGAAGGCTATCATGAGCGTCAACCTGTCCGTTAGAGATTGTAAAGTCTTTGAAAATTAATAAATGTTCTTCTGCTGCTTTTAGTTCTGGTATTTTATCGAGGGGACTTTCAATTACGATCGCCCCAGACAGTCCAGCAAATTGCTGAGTTGCAACTTCACCGTGAGGATGGGGATGATACCAACGAGTACCTGCTGAACCCTTTGGCAGCGTGAATTCATGCAGCCGACTTTCACCTGGTATCACAAGCACAAAAGGATTATCAACTTCTGGGGAAATATGCAAACCATGGGTATGTAAGTTCGTGGGAACATCTAAATGATTCGTAAAAGTTAAACGAACGCGATCGCCTTCTTGCAAACGGAGCGTTGCTCCCGGAACTGTTTCGTTATAACCTAGTGCCTGCACTGTTAATCCTGCAAGACGAGTTGCGATTTTGGAGGCGATAATTTCTGCTTCAACCAGTCCAGATTCCGAGCGTCTAACTGTTAGTAATGGTGGTTCGACCAGGGGCATTCCTGTTTCAATTGTTAGCTTGCTATTCGATCGGCGAGTCAGCAATACACCGCCGCCAATCCCACCCGCAGTAAGTCCCGCAAGCATCAGAAATTTCCGTCGATTAAGTGGTTTCATGATGAAATTCCAACATCAATTTCTCTTTTATAGTGCCGATCGCGCGTAGGTTGGGTTGAGGCACGAAACCCAACGCAATTAAAGCTTAATGGAGGATTCGATCGCGCCCTACCCAACCTAAACTTTTAGCTTGTAGGTTGGGTTGAGGCACGAAACCCAACACAATTAAAGCTTAATGGAGGATTCGATCGCGCCCTACCAAACCTAAATTTTTAGCTGTGCGATGTTAGTAGAATGCGGATCGGGACTTACGATCGCAGTCTATACGTAGGGTGCGCACTGCGCACCTTACTACCGATATAATACGTAGGATGCGCACTGCGCACCTTACTAGATAGAATGTGGATTATCTTGTAAAGCATCTGTTTTGCTAGTTAGAATGCGCCAAGTTTTCCGTCCAGTTGCGGTGGCTGCCCAAAACAGAAACAACGCATTTACAGGATGTAACGCAGCAGTTAATGGCAAGTTAGGAATCCGAGAAAGATGAATTGTGATTCCTTGCATTGCAATGAGGAAAACTATCAGTACAGTCGGCGCCCAAACTTGCTTGGGAAAACGTCCCAGAAACACAACTGCTAACAGAATTAGTCCGAGAAAACCGATGATATGGGCAAACATGATGTGCATTGACCACCATGATGAACTAATAAAAACTGCCATTCCTGCTAGAAAAACCTGGATTGTTAGGCAAGCAACGAACAGCCAGATTCCCATCAGAAAAATCATCCTGAACCAGCGGATGAATGGAGAAATTGAGCTACTAAAAGCAGCACGTTTAGATACGTATTTCACGATCGGACAATTATCAAATTTGAGAGGTCAACCGATGTCGATGCGTTTTAGCATCTCAATACAAGTTGATGTGAACTGTCCTAAATGTAGCGATCGCCCCCACCCAGCAACATTTCCATCCTTGCTCAAACTATGCCAATCTTGCACTAAATACGTTCACCTAATTAAACGCCAGCTCCAAATCGCCCAAAAGCTTACTGATTTGAGGTTTGAGGTTTGAGGTTTGAGGTCTTAGATTTGAGGTTTTTTCTACCACCTACTACCTACCACCTAGCACTTTCTTCCCTCTTCCTTCTTCCTCCTTCCTTCTTCCTTCTTCCTCCTTCCTTCTTCCTTCTTCCTTCTTCCTTCTTCCTTCTTCCTTCTTCCTTCTTCCTTCTTCCTAGTTATCGCTGCTTGCGAAAGTCTTTAGGAGTTGTTCCCGTCAACTGCCGGAATAGCCTGCTGAAAGCATTCGGTGTTTCAAAACCAACCTGAAGCGCAATATCTGAGATCGGTAATTGGGTATGCCAGAGCAAGTTTTTTGCCTTCTCAATTCGCCGCCGCGTTACATACTGGTGGGGAGGCACCCCCATCGATTGCTTAAACTGGCGGCAGAAGTAATACACACTCATCCCTAACACACCGGCAAGTTGGGCGAGGGTAAATGGCCGATCTAAGTGAGATTCGATAAATTCCAATGCTCGATCGCACAAATAAGGTGGTAAGCCTCCATGAGTCGGGGAATAGCTAGTTTTCCAGACAGTATGATTTTGCAGCAAACGAGTCGCTAGGGCGATCGCCAATGACTCTCCAAACAAATGTCCGGTGGGATGACCTGCAAGCAGATCCGCATGAAGGGCGAGCAAAATTTGTTGGATCAGCGGATCGATCGTAATGAATTGCGGGATGAGTTCAATTTGGGTTGCTTTGACAGATTCCCGCGCGATTTTCTCCAGGAAAGATGGATTCATACCCAGCATCGAAAATTCATGTTCTTGCTGCCAAAATGCCGAGTAACTGACACGGGCAGGAATAATCATAATTTCGTGGCTGTGATAGCTGTGTTGGTGAAATTTCCCACCGATTCTATGCTCTACTGTTGCGGGCGATCCAGTGCCTCCAATCCCAATTAAGTGATGCGTCCATTCATGTTCTGGAAACTCGCAAGAAGGATGGTAACAGTGAGCCAAAGCAATGCCATCCCATTTAGCAAATTGTTCGATCGGTACGGGAATACCAGGAGTAATTTGGCTCATGCTTTCGAGTCGAGCTAAATCTGCAACGATCGGTTTTTCTAGGGACATCGCACTCGCCTCTGCAAATATCAACTTCTATATTTATGGTAATAGTCCTGGACGCACGAGTGGTGAGAAACCGGTTTTCTTTGAAGAATCTCTGATTCTCAATGAAAAATATACAAAGAAACCCGGTTTCTGATTGTCTGTGCCTCCAGGAATATAGAAATCATCTAACTTAATATCTCCGTAATTACAGCACTTTTTATACAAGTGAGGTACATAGATATTGCAGGTAGAGACACGGCAGTGCCGTGTCCTTGCGGGGACGATCCGATCGGCGGGTGTACTTCATAAAGGGTGCAATCTGCTGTATATAACAATCGGCTTTTAATTAATCATTGAGGTTTTCGATCGAGCTAGATTGCTGCGATTTTTCATCTCTTAGCGATGCGACGATCGCGTTAATCGCAACCACTAAAATAAGCCAAAATCCACTATCGATATATAGGAGAATGCAAAAACACGAAACCACAAGCAGCCCCCAACCGAAAAATCCTGGTAGAGAACGGTTTAATTGATGTTCAATCCAGTAACACAACAGTCCGTAGAGAATCAGGAACAACCCCGGTACTAGAAACCAATAATATCCCCAGATGCGGAGAGAGTCCGATGTCACAGCATTGACAACGCCGACACTAATAATTTCCTGCCAAATACCGGGAAAGCCAATTGCTTCCGGTATCGCTAATGCCATTACAGTGTGAAGTAGCCCGATCGCAACTAATGCAATACCGCTGATTTTGCTCATACTATTTCTCCATTGTTCTCTTTTGGTTTTTCGTTCAATAACCGAGTGCGATCGCCGATCGAACTGCAGGCAGTGATGCGATCGCAAGGACTTGTCACGCTTCTATCTGTGTATAACAGGCAATATCTGCCTCAATACCCAACCGCTCAAACATTTGTTGCATAGAGACAGTTTATTAACCTTAGATTGCCTGTTTCAACGTCTGAACCGCTGTCGGATCGCCTGTCCTTTCCACATCCAAAGTCCAGATAGGGTAACAATTGGAATGAATACAAATTTAGTTGCAAATGCCTCAAAAGATCCGTCCGCTACGGGTTCATATATGTAGCCGACAATTGGGAAGCTCAAAACAATGTGAACCCATCGTAGTATGATTCTTTCGGTACTTGGTTTCATAATCCTAACTGTGATAGTTACACGATCGGGGCCTTGGACTTCTGTCGGTACGCAATTTTTCTACAGGTCCTTCTGATGCGTCGTCTGAGTCCTTACCCTTCCAGCTTAGGAAAACGATCGATGCTTAACTATCTAATTCTTGTGCAACTATCACAATCTTGCGATCGGTTTATCGTCTCGCTCGCGATCGCTCCTAAGACAGCGATCGCGCTTCAACGCTAAAATAAACACAAAACCTCTTAACCATAACCCACCAACCATGACAGCAGTTCAAGAACTAGCCCCTACCCAAGAGAGCCAGGAAAATGTTATCTTTCCTCCTGGCGACTTATATAGTGACGAACCTCCAGTGGAAACCGATCTTCATTTACGACAAATAATCTTGCTGCTCAACTGTCTAGAATGGTTGTGGCAAGACAGAAATGATTTCTATGCTGCTGGCAATCTTACCATCTACTACAGTCCCCGCCAGCTTAAATCTGAATTATTCCGAGGTCCAGACTTTTTTGTGGTTTTGGGAACCGAAAGGAAAGCTCGAAAAAGTTGGGCAGTGTGGGAAGAAGACGGTCAATATCCCAACGTAATTGTCGAAATTCTGTCGCCAAAAACAGCCGAAACTGACAGAGGTTTTAAGAAAAAACTTTATCAAAATACTTTCCGCACCCACGATTATTTCTGGTTCGATCCGTATACTTTGGAGTTTGCTGGATTTCATTTAGTGGATGGCAAATACCAACCTCTAGAACCAAATTCGCAAGGACATTTGTTCAGTCAGCAGTTAGATTTATGGCTGGGAATACATGAGGGGAAATTGCGTTGGTTTACCACAGCAGGAGAACTTCTTCCCGCCTCGGAAGAAGTGGCTCAAAGAGAAGCACAACGTGCCGATCGCCTGGCCGCCAAACTCCGAGAATTAAACATTGACCCTGATACAATTTAGTAATTTGACTGCATGAAATAGCGAGGTTGAGATGACTCAAATAAATCCCGATCGCACTACTGGAACGATTGCCATAGATGTTTTTCCTGAAGCAAACGGAGAGTATCTGTGTCAGATTTCATCGTCCCTGAGCGATCGCCCCGACGATACCATGAATTTTTACGGACAAACGAAAGAACACGCGATCGCGATCGCCTTGGAAAATTTAGCTTCTCGCTACCGCCAGCAAGCCGAAGAGTCTCAAAATATAGATTGGGACGCGGTGGAAATTTCAGATTCTGGAGAGCCAATTGAAAAGCGTTATCACGTAATTTTGCACTACGAACGAATTGCTAAAGATGAATCTAAGTTTGAGGCAATGCACAATACAATGATGGGAAATACAGTAGTTGAAAATGCCAAAATTTCAATAATTGAGATTTCTCCAGATATCGAAATCGACGCCAGAGGGCGATCGAGATATTGAGGGATGAAAGGGCGATCGCTAATCGCCTCAACTTCACCCCAATCTTGTCTAGCAAATCTTAACCGTACCGCTAATATTCTCCTCCATTTCAATTTTGATACCGTAGGGATTTGCCGACCCATATTTTTGCAGGATATGTGAAAGTCCAAGTACGCTCAACTTACCTATTTCCTTGACTAGATCTTTCACCTTGCCCACTGGAAAACGCCAAGGAAATATGGGATTAATATCTTTTGCTATCTCCTCAATTAAGTCTGTTACAGCCTTTGTGCTAGCATCTTCCTCGGAGAAAGCGAAATCATCAAATAGAGTATAGCTTAAAGTGCCACTCCAAGCTACAGACACCCCATCATTGGATGAGTTGGCATTGGCTTTCACGTTGAAATTATTTACTTTTGCTTCTGATTTCTGAACCCCGTGAATAATCACAAATAAATCTCCATTTTCAAAGCTAACTCCTGGCAAGTTCAACAAAGATTTTTCGATTTTAGTTTTGAGATCCTTCCCATTCAGCGAGCCATCTTTAGATTCAAGAGCTATTATTTGATTGATTTTATCTTTGACTTGGTTCTGGATCGAATCAAATTTTGATGCTGAATCTTTTTCGGCATCTCGCGCAAGTTTACTGCTCGGTAGTTCTACCTTCTCTCCACGATTATTATCTCCGTTCATGAAAAGTTCGTAGTAAGGTAAAGTTACTAGAGGATTGCCTCCCTTCGCAATTGTTCCTGCCGTTACTGCCGCTCTCAATACATTTTTGATCTGTCCTTCAATAGGCTCAATTCCCAGAAAATTTAGCAGCGGCCCAGTCAAAGCGCGATCGATTGTTGGTAGCAATCTATTGGATCTAACATCCCAATCTGTACCACCTTGGTATTCGCCCGGCCTATTCCCGATCGGGAGGTCGATCGGAGTTCCCGAAACGGTAATATCTTTGCACTTGCTATCATCACTGTCGCCACCATTTCCTGGCTGTTCAGGTTTTGTATTGCCTTCAGTGTTACCGCCGTTGCTACTTTCTCCTGGCTTGCTGTTGTCAGGAGGGCACGGGTTTTGTAACATAGCTAAAGCATCCGATCGCTCGTCAACAAATCTGTTAGCTACACTCTTTTGAATGCTTCGAGGACTGCTGGAAAAGTACACTAATGTTCCAGCGCTATCTTTCTTGCCTCGCTCGGCATAGATAGCGTTGATTAGTTCACTTTCAGACATTCGTGAAATATTTTTGCCTTTCAAAGCATTATTCACGAGTTTGGTATTTGCTCCATGCTGGACAGCAGTAGACCAAATAACATTTTGCAGTGCCTTAGAGTGTTTATTCACATCTAAGTCGAGAGTCTTCTTCAGCTTATTTGCTAGAGGATCGTAATGAGTAATTTTGATATACTCATGTTGAGCTTCACTAAACTCTTTAGCATCTTTCTTGGCAATTTCCTTCCATTTATTGTTAAAGGCTTCACTACCGGGAGTTAGCGGTTTAAGTTTAGAGCTCCATTTGCTAGCTATTTCTGAGTTGAGAAAACCAGCTAACGATCCCGGTTTAGTTGCTAGCTGATAAGTTCCATAGGACCAACCGCCAGTCGGATCGTTGCCAATGGTGCCAGGGCCTCGGTTTCCTGTTTCATATTTCTCAGAAAGAGAACCCAATTCATAACAGTCAGACTTATTGCCGCCGCTGCTATTTCCTCCAGAGTTGTTGTTGTCGGGATTGGATGGTTTACCAGGTTCTTGGTAAGCAGTTGCTTTATTGCCATTCCAATGAATGTAACCGCCTTCAAAGTATTGAGTTTTGTTACCGTTTCCCCGATCGATCTCCCCACTCTTGGGAACTCCCAACCTACCATCCAATCCGCCTGTTTTCAAAAATTCTTGGCGGATCGCACCGTAAATCGGAAAAGTTCCTTTAGGACTGCTGACGATCGAACCGCGCTCGAATAGTTGATACTTAACATTACCACCACCCGAATAGTCGATCGCATCTGAAACAGGTTTGCCGATCGTACTTTGATATTTGTTGTAAACCGGATAGAATTTGCCCGCAATATTGTGACCGCCGATCGAGATTGAATTAGTTGAATTCGGCAACTGTTGTTCTGGCTTTTCAATTGAATTTCCACCACCATCAGATGCCGCTACTTCTTTGGGAACCTCGATTTTTTGCCCTACAGAAATGACGTTGGGATTGGAAATGTTATTGTGTTTGGCAATGAATTTGTAGTAATCGGGAGCAGCGCTGCCCATAGTTTCTTTGGCAATTTCGCTGAGAGTATCTCCGCTTTTAATCGTGTAAGATTGCCACTCGTAAGATTTGCCGTTAAATCGATCGGCCGTAGCTCGTTCCATCGGTTTTACGATACCTTCGTAACCCCAAGTTTCAGGTGTCGCGAATTCGGCGCGACTGCTTTGTTGCGGTGCAGTTTCCTTCGCTAACTGCACGGCTTTATCTAAATTCAACAATCCAAAACCGGTTTTCCGATCCCAACCGGGTAAATTGACATCGATCGCACTTTGTTTGAGAATTTCTATTACTTGGCGATCGCTCAATTTTGGATTGCTTTCCCACACCACAGACGCCATCCCAGTCGCTTTCGCTGCTGCAAAAGAAGTTCCCGTCAGCGGATCTAAATCGTTCTCCCCTTCCGCAATTACAGCATCCAAACCATAACCGTAACTCGAATAAGAAGAGCGACGCACTCCATCAAACGCTCCAACTGTCAGAATATTGTCAAACTCCTGAGAAGCTTGACCCAAAACCGACATCACACCGCCGTCATTGCCCGCTGCAACCACCACCAGCACTCCATTCTGACGGGCGTATTCTAAAGCCGCCCTTTCTCTGGGTGTCAATTCGTAGCGCGTCGTCACCGTGCCTGCGGCGTCAACTTGAGTCAAATCCAGACTGAGGTTGGCAATCGCATTCTGCTGCCCCTGCGCCTTAACTGCGCTGACAAAATCCATCAGTGACAAGTCCCACTGCCCGGAACCGCTGGCACGTCCCAACCAAACAGGAGCGCGATCGTTGATACCGTCAATACCGATATTATTACCCGCGATCGCGCCGATTAAACTCCAAACAGCCGTACCGTGTTCGTTTGCTGCGTCAGACTGCACCAAAGGATTGTTGTCATTGTCAGTGCGATCGCGCCCCAGCGTCGCTTTAGAATAATCGAGATCCGGATTGTTGGCAGCAAACCCAGTATCGATAATCCCGATTAAAGGCAGGCTGGGCTTCTCCGGTTCTGCAGGCGGTTCCGGCTCAGGCGACGGTTCAGGTAGGGGCGGTGCCCCCGTGCCCGCCCCGGATGGTGTCGGCGCAGGTGTTGGTGTGGGTGCAGGTGCAGGTAATGGTGCCGGTGCAGGTGTTGGCGCAGGCGCAGGTAATGGTGCCGGTGCAGGTGTTGGCGCAGGAACAGGTAATGGTGCAGGCGCAGGTGTTGGTGCAGGAACAGGTAGCGGTGCAGGCGCAGGTGTTGGTGCAGGAACAGGTAGCGGTGCAGGCGCAGGTGCGGGTGTTGGCGCAGGCGCAGGTGCTGGTGCTGGTGCTGGTGCTGGTGCTGGTGCTGGTGCTGGCTGTTCTGCATCTGCAGGCGGTTTCTGCTCATCAGGCAGTTTTGAAGTGACATAATCGATCAATTTCTTGCCGCCTTCAGATTTAGTCCAATCCTTAGCCGGAGCGATAACTTCTTTCACCCCTACCGCTTTACCTGTCGCACCGCTCAAACGGAAAATCACATCATCGTAATCGTAATCTGATTTCGGAGTAATCGATCGATCTTCGATCGAAAATGCCTTACCATCGCCAGTAATATCTGCTACTTGACCCAACAACCAAGTATCATCTTCATCACTGCTAGATAGCGAAAACAGCGGGCGTTTGTCGCCGCCAATCTCCGGTTTATCAAATACTGCTTTAACCGTACCATCGGGTACCAACATCACAGCAAATGCTTCACCAGGATTCATCGCAAATTTCTTCACACCTTTGTAGCTTCCGGTGCTGAGATTTACATTTCCTAAAGTACCCCTGAATTGAGGATCTGCCCCTTCTGTAATATCAGAAATTACGACGTGACCCAATACCGAATTAGTGAGCGCTCTTCTGGCAGCTTCCTTGATAAACTCCTCAGAACCTGGAGTAAATTTCTCCATGCCCTGCAAACTAAATATGGCTAATTGTCCTTTGAATCCGCCACCATCATACAGGAAATCAAAGCCTACTTCACCGGTGCGATCGGGCGTAAAGAAACCGGAGTCAACTTTCAAACCGGTTATCGGGTCAACTTCATCATTTACGGACAGATGAATCTGATAGTTTGTGTCGGGGGAGACGGGAGAAACTTGAAGAGTGTAGTCTCCTGCAATTAAGCTATCGTTACTGAGAGTTCCGGGTTTGTTGCCGTTCGTTGAAATAGTTTCGATCGACTGTCCTTGGCTGTCGAGAAGTTCCATTTTTAGGCCGCCTTTAAAACCTTCGACAGAGACTTGAAAATTTCCCGCAGCGGGAAGATTGAAACGATAAATGTCAGTCGGGTCGAGCTTGCCAACAAAGTCGATCTGGAAATAGTTATCTTTCAGACTGCCGAGTTGAATGTTAGA
Source organism: Microcoleus sp. (assembly GCA_051652045.1). Lineage (GTDB taxonomy): Bacteria > Cyanobacteriota > Cyanobacteriia > Cyanobacteriales > Microcoleaceae > Microcoleus. The sequence continues at coordinate 10,623 of JBOFTL010000602.1, forward strand.
CATAATGCGCCCTCTCAACAAACTAATTTGTAATTCGATCGATCGGCCTAATTGAGCTATCTAGCTTCGATACATCTGGCCTGCTTCCCCGATCGGGCTCCTCCCCCCAACACAAATATCCGCTAATTCAAAAATCTCAGATTGCAAGCTGTTATATATCGATCGGGATTAATTCTTGCGTTTTTTACTGTAAACAAACTTTACAAAAGATGTTGCTTGATAAGTAGGCTCTAGTATTAGAATTGGTTGAAGATTTTTTGGAACAATATACTTACAACCTCGATTTTATGAGCATACTTGATGTCTGCAACAGTGACAAGCAATCTGGGCAATTCTGGCTGATGCTTCGATCGCTCCTAAATATTTATCTAAGCTGAAGTCAATCGCTGTTTGACAGCGATTGCGACGTGAATTTATTGAAACAATAAAACCAATGTAGCCGCGCCAAAACAATCCTTCTCCGACAATAACGACTCGCGCACTCCCATTGCTTGCATTGAGATCTTTTCCACCAGCAATATCCTCGATGTTACCTAATTAATTAACAGTAACTCTCTGGCAATCGACAATCAATGACTTACTTGCATAGATTGTATGAATAAAATCGATTAATCGAGCGATCGCATTTAACAACCTTTGAGAGTTTGCCATTTTTTAACCCGCTTTATAAAAATTTATGTCTGCAAAATTGACAAGAGATCGGGGCAATTACTGGCTGATGCTTTAATAACTCCTGAATATCCATTTGTCCGATCGAACCATCCTCAATGGTATAAATAGCGGTTCTCAAAAAAGTGAGGTATGCCCGCACAGGCCTCTGTCCTATGCCCTATGCCCTATGCCCAGTCATACCTCATCTTTCTGAGAAAGGCTATATAGCGATCGCAAATCATTTGTAAATTTCTTGCTCCCTCCCCTTAGTAAGGGG
>JBOFTL010000603.1:0-3173 GCA_051652045.1 Microcoleus sp.
AGGAGCTCAAATAGTAGCTGTTATGTTGGGATTAGCAGGTATCGCGATCGGGGGCGCGATCGGACTTTTATACTACTTAAATAGAGAAGAACCAGTTAAGCCGCCTTCCCATCAAAACAAGCGGCGTTAAGAAGAAGGAAGAAGGAAGAAGGAAGAATGCCGATCCATTAAAATTTTGGGTTATACCAAATCCGGATATAATACCCTCTCTATTGTCATTGCGAGCTTTCGCGAAGCAATCGCAAATACTCTGCCAGTGACAGACGATTTATAAAGGGGATAGATAACTCGGATTTGGTATCAATCCCCGATCGAACGGCGATCGATCGACCCATCCACAGACGCCCCTTTAAAAAAAATTTCTCCTACTGTCCGGAGTGCTGGCAAATTCACAGGAAAGTTAAATGGTAGATGCACCCTGATTGATAACTCCCGACCAAATTTTGGCCGGGATTTTTTTTTCTCGATCGAACCCAATAAGTAACGTTCGTAGTAAGGACTTCAGTCCTTAAAAGGTTCGTAGTAAGGACTTCAGTCCTTAAAAAGTTCGTAGTAAGGACTTCAGTCCTTAAAAGGTTTAGCGATCGATCGAACCTGATGTCGCTGGCTAATTCTCCCAAATTTCTCCTAATTTTCCTGAAAAACCTGTTGTAAGTTAGAAAAGTTAAATGGTAGATGCACCCGATTGATAACTCCCCGCCAACTGCGGTTGGGGGGTTTTTTGGTCAATTTTCTAGCGCCTTAATCCGCGCGTACCTGAAATTAAAAATTAAAATTATCCTGAAACGAGAGCCGCCCTAGCGGAGAATAAATCAGTAGATGCACCCTGACGAATTAACTCCCAACCAGTTTTGGTTGGGTTTTTTTTGTCGATCGCCCGCGCGCCGCCTATTTTCGCATATTTTCCCAAACTTTCCTGAAATAATTGTTTTGAGATGGGAAACTTAATTAGCAGATACACCGATCGATAACTCCCGACCAATTTTGGCTGGGGGTTTTTATCCTTCGATCGAACGTCCCACCAATTATGTCAAATTCAAGACTTACCCACATACTCTATTTGTAGGGTGCGCACTGCGCACCTTACGGCTATTACTGCTATAAGTAATACCAAATCCGGGTTATCCATCCCCTTTATAAATCCTCCGTTATTAGCAGAGTCTTTGCGATTGCTTCGCTGTCGCTCGCAATGACAACAATGGAGGTGGTAAATCCGGATTTGGTATAATCTATAGGGTGCGCACTGCGCACCTTACTGCTACCAGTTATAATTTTTTGCTTCGCTGTCGCTCGCAATGACAACAATGGAGGTGGTAAATCCGGATTTGGTATAATCTATAGGATGCGCACTGCGCACCTTACTGCTACCAGTTATAATTTTTTGCGACATCGATCGAGATAAATTTCAGCTACTTTATCAGCCCGATTACGACACAGACAATCCTCAAATAGCTTTGCTGCTTCCCCAAAATCTTCATCGCGGTACAGCATCCATCCTCGTTCAAAAACTGCTTTCGTTGCAGACTTAGCCGATCGAACTTCCGGCGGATCGGCATCAAATACTTCATAAACTGTTACTAACTCAGATTTTCCTTTAACTTTAACACGGTCGATCGGGCGAATTTGATAATTGTTGGGAAGCGTCAGGGATGCAAAAGTATGGTGGCTGATTAACAGCGGTACGCCATAATTTTTAGTCAATCCTTCCAAGCGAGATGCTAAATTAACAGCATCCCCGATCGCAGTTCCATCCATCCGGTTTTCTCCACCTACGGTACCCAGCATCAAAGAACCCGTATTGATTCCAATCCCAATTTCGATCGGCGCATAACCCCGTTCATCTCTAGTTAAATTGTATTCAGCCAGAGTTTCCAGCATGGCGATTCCCGCTTTAACAGCATCATCAGCAACGCCGCCAAACAAAGCCATAATTCCGTCGCCAATATATTTGTCAATAAATCCATTATGCGCAGTAATGCAAGGTTCCGTCCGCATCAAATAATAATTGATAAATTTAAAATTTTCGTAAGGAGTCATAGTTTCCGAAAGCGATGTAAAATCGCGAATATCAGCAAACAATACCGACATGGTTTGCTGCACTCGATCGCCCAATTTAACATCAACAATACTTTCATATCCCAGCAAATCCAGAAATTGATGCGGCACAAATCTACCGTAAGCATTTGTGAGCTTGAATTGAGCATCAAGCGCTTTTTTTAAATCGCGGTTGAGTTGCGATAGTTCTTCAGTAAACTTTTCGCGATCGGCTTCAATCGTGCGGCGTTCCGAAATATCTTGAAATGCAATAATAGTATAAGCAATCTTTCCCCGATCGTCAAAAATCGGCGTTCCCCAGGCTTCCACAGGAATCACCCTGTCAGCGCGGCGGATTTCAATATTATCAGCATTAGCTGTTTCTCCTCTCAAAAGTTTCGGAATTGTAAAAATTTCCGAATTATAATTTTGTTGAGTTCCTGCTATATAAATTTGATATTCTGCTACCAATTTTTCAATAGAATCAGCAGGTACAACTCCCTTGCCGAGCAACTGCTGAGCTATCCGGTTAACGTAGTAAGGTTGACCTTGGCTGTCAGTGACAAACACGCCGACAGGCATGGCTTCTAACAGTTTAGAAAGCCTGCTTTCGCTGTCGCGCAACTGAGCTTCTGCTTGCAACAAAGCTGCATTATTCAGTTCCAAACTTTCGGTATAGTTTTGCAATCTTTCAAGCATTTTATTGAAAGTATCTGCTAAATTTCCCACTTCATCTTTCGATTCAATGGGAACCCGACAATTCAAATTTCCCGATTTAAATTTGGCTACTCTTTTAGTTAAACTAATAATCGGTTTAGTTAAATTTTGTACCAGCAATAGCGCTACTACAGTCACAACGCTAGCAATAATTAGAGCTAGCAAAAGTGCGGTGCGGGTTTGGGCTTCTATAGGGGCGAGAAATACAGACTGCGGCTGCACGAATAACACGTACCAAGGCTGGTTTTCCAAAGGCGCGATCGCCACTGCATTCAATCGATCGCCCGTTCCTACTAATTTTAACATCACAAAAGGTCGAATGCGAGCGCGATCCACAGCCTGTTTTAGTGCAGGCAAATTAGTTGATAGTTCGTCAATTGGTAATTTGGGCAACCGCGCCTCTGTTTGCAGTTTTTTTACCA
>JBOFTL010000604.1:0-2539 GCA_051652045.1 Microcoleus sp.
TTCGGATCCTCATCCACCCGGGAGCTGCTAAAATCTACGATTATTAGATTGCATACAGGTGGAATCGGAGCCTCACGCGACTCTCATCCCACACTAACCGAGGCGGTATAGTGTGGGGATTCCCGTCTGTTTAGCTAAAGTTGTTCGATCGGGCGACAGCCCAAATAAAAGACGCCCAAAATTTGGGCGCTTGTCAGGGTGCATTCTACTATGCGTGCTACTATACACCATTAGGGGGTTTTACCCCACGGATTAGGCAATTTTTGATTTTTTTCGATTTGGGATTTTTAATTTTCAGTACATGAAGGTCGATCGTGTAGTGTGTAAGGGTTTAATAGATTGTCCATCTCAGGAAGATATGATTGGCGAAACCACCCCTACAGGAATTGTGTTTATTTAACGTTAACTTAATATCGAGCAAGAATTATCAGTCGATCGCCAAATTCTCAGTCTCTTAGTTCTAAATCCTCAATCCTCTATTCTCAATCCTTAAACCTCAATTTCTCAATCAATACTCAATCTTTCAATCCATCAATAAATCTCTCGATAAATCATCAATTCTTCAATCAATCCTCAATCAATCAATCCTCAATCTAAAATCCAAAATCCAAAATCGTCATGACTCCCACGTTATTTGGTCGCTGGCAAACTAGGTTATTTTTATTCGCAACGGTAGGTACATTAGTAACGCTGCCATTTTTTCTAGGTTTAATTATCTCTAAATCTGGAGCGATTTATTTTTGGGTTTTAGGATATGTAGCTCTTTTTGGCATTGGTTGGGATATTTTATATATTTACATTCAGCATTTTCGTTGGGATCGGGATTGGCCGGGGGCTTTTCAATTAATTGCCGGAATTTGGGAAGCAATTTTTGTTGCGCTAGTAATCCAAATAGTCGGTTTGCCCGGAATACCGACAGCAGAGTTCGATCTAGCAGCTTTTGCGCTGCATTACAGTTTGGTATGGCTGGCAATTTATCTAGCATCGCAAACACTAATGCGGATTTTATTTCCCTACTGGCGCTTTCGAGGCGGACAATGGTTTTAAAATTAGTTGAGAGTTGAGAGTTGATAGTTGAGAGTTGATAGTCGATCGTTGTAGTGCGAGCGTCCCCGCTCGCGATCGATTGAGAGTTGAGAGTTGTAATTATCCCAATTTTCCAATCTCCCAATCTAACAATCTTTCAATCTAAAATCTACCAATCTAAAATCTAAAATCTAAAATTTCACAGTAATTAGTCATTTTGAAAACAGCTATATTTTCATTTTTTTCTGGTGCAGGATTCCTCGATTTAGGCTTTGAGTCGATCGATTTTAACATAGCCTATGTCAGCGAAATTTTCCCACCATTTATGCAAGGATATCGCTATTCTCGGCAGTGTCTGAATTTGCCGCAACCAGAATACGGATACGGCGAAGGAGATGCAGCAGATGTCACTCAACTTCTACAAGGAAAACCCGCACTTCGCTTGCGAGAATCGATCGCAGATGCTCGGAAAAATTACGATATTATCGGATTTATTGCGGGGCCTCCGTGTCCTGATTTTTCAATAGGAGGTAAAAACCGAGGTCAAGAAGGAGACAAAGGCAAACTTTCCGCTTCCTATGTGGAATTGATTTGCCAGCAACAGCCGGATTTCTTTTTATTTGAGAATGTCAAAGGTTTGTGGAGGACAAAAAAACATAAGGCTTTTTACGAACAGTTAAAACTGAAGTTAGCAACAGCCGGATATGTATTTGTCGAGCGTTTAATAAATGCGATCGAATATGGCGTACCTCAAGATAGAGACAGAATTATTTTAATCGGTTTTAGCAAAAATTTTGTTAAAGATCGAGGCATAAAAATATCCGACAACATCCCAATGTTGCCAGAAAATAGATTTCCTTGGACGAGCCATATCTTATATCATAAATCTGAAGCATTGGGTTGTCCTTGGCCGGAGACTGATTCGTTTGCGATCGACAATTCAGTGCCTTGTCCTTCCGGAATTCCCCAAGAATTGACAGTTGAGTTTTGGTTCCAAAAAAACGATGTTCTCAACCATCCCAATGCCGAAGATTATTTTAAGCCAAAAGCAGGACTTAAAAGGTTTGCGACTGTTAGTGAGGGAGATGTTGCTAAAAAATCATTTAAGCGCTTGCATCGGTGGCGTTATTCGCCCACCGCTTGTTATGGCAATAACGAAGTACATTTACACCCCTATAAAGTCCGCAGAATTTCTGTTGCTGAAGCACTAGCGATTCAATCTTTACCTAAAGAGTTTGCGCTACCGGATAACATGACGCTAACTAATATGTTTAAAACAGTAGGCAATGGAGTTCCTTATTTAGCTGCACGGGCGATCGCTAAAACTATAGTAGAGTTTTTAGATAAACAATACTGAAAAAGCGGCGTAGGTAAACCTTACTTTCTCTCTCATCTCTTCTCCTCCGCGCCCTCTGCGCCCTCTGCGGTAAAAAAAATCTTTTTCAAAAAAAGATATAAACTTGCTATATAATAACAGGTTGAGGTTACAAACCTAAAGTTTATATTCCCCTGC
>JBOFTL010000605.1:0-4610 GCA_051652045.1 Microcoleus sp.
ATCGAGCAAAATAACTTACAAGATTTATCTATTTTTGACTTTGTGATGTTTTCACCCTTTACGGCTGACAGACATCTCGCAATTACCCGCTACTTTTCTCAACTTACCAGCAGTCGAGTCAAACAAAATTATTTTCCCCCTCACATCCCTCCCGCTACAAAACCCGAAACTCTGCGCATCGGCTACATCGCCGGTGATTTTTACCAACACGCTTTAACGCATTTAATGGGTGAATTATTCGCTTTGCACGATCGAACTAAATTTGAAGTATTTGCCTACTCTCTCGGCCCCGACGATGGCAGTGTCGAACGGCGAAAACTCGCAGCAGATTGCGATAAATTTACCGATTTGCGGGGAATGCTGGCGGAAGCAGCAGCGGAACAAATTTACAACGATCGCCTTCACATTCTCATCGATATGGGAGGCTATACACTGTATTCTAACCCGCGAATTGTTGCCATGCGTCCCGCTCCGATTCAAATTAATTATCTAACTTATGCTAGCACGATGGGTGCTGATTTTATTGACTATATCATCACCGATAATATTGTAACGCCACCGCGCCTTGCCGAGTTTTTTAGCGAACAATTTATTTGCCTGCCCGACTGCTATCAAATTAACAACGATCGCCGAGTTTGTCCCGCAGAAGATCCGCAAATCAAACAGAAAAATCCCAAAGCTAAATACGGCTTGCCAGAAAATGCTTTTGTCTTCGCTTGTTTCAATCACAGCCGCAAAATCGAACCCGTAATTTTTAGCGTTTGGATGCGCATTTTAGAGAGAGTACCTAATAGCGTACTGTGGCTGTTAGACAGCAATCCAGAAGCCACAAACCGCCTGCAAGATGAAGCTAAATCGCGCGGAATCGATCCCAAACGCTTGATTTTTGCACCGCGATTGTTGCAGGAATCACACCTAACTCGCCACATTTGGGCTGACTTATGTCTCGATACTTTTTATTGCAACGCCCACACGACGGGTAGCGATGCTTTGTGGATGGGAATTCCTGCGATTACTTGTCCCGGTGAAACTTTTGCCTCGCGGGTGGGTGCGAGTTTGTTAAATGCAGTGAATTTACCGCAGTTAGCAGTCAATAATTTAGAGGAATACGAACAATTGGCCGTGCGTTTAGCAACTCACCCTCAAGAATTGCAAAAGCTAAAAGATTACCTGCATCAAAACCGCCGTCAATTGCCGTTGTTTGATACTCCTCAAACCGTGCGACATTTGGAATTAGCCTATCAAATGGTTTGGGAAAGATATCAATCCGGTGAGTTGCCGGCGGCGATAAATGTACCGAAATTAGAAAAAATAGAAACAGCAGATTTGCCGAGAAATTTGACAAGCAATTCATGCGATAATTCAACTAATTCAACAGCGTTAAAATCGGCAAATATAACAGATAAAATCATGGAAAACGGCCAGCAGCGAGAAAATATTTCTAGTACGGATGCACCGCACAGTTTAATGGGCGATCGCGATTTACCAGCTTGGTTAAATTCTCAAAATATCTCGATCGCTTGTACTACCTATCAAACTAGCAGGTTGATGTTCGTCGGTAGCAATCCCGAAACTAATACACTTTCTGGATATTGGCGGATCTTCGATCGGGCGATGGGACTTTTCTGCACGCCGGAACGCATTTATTTAAGCTCAAAATATCAGCTTTGGCAATTAGAAAATGTGTTGGAATCGGGTAATTTATACCAAGGTTACGACAAATTATATATTCCGAGAATCGGTCACACTACAGGCGATATCGACATTCACGATATTGCAGTGGATAAAAACAACCGAATTATTTTTATCAGTACCTTGTTTAATTGTATCGCAACTTTGAGCGATCGCCACAGTTGCAAACCGTTATGGAAACCGCCGTTTATCTCGCAATACATCAATGAAGATCGCTGTCACCTCAACGGTTTGGCGATGGTGGATGGCGAGGCAAAATACGTTACGGCGTCGAGTAAATCGGATGTGGTGGATGGCTGGCGCGATCGGCGAAAAAATGGCGGTATAGTTATCGATATTACTTCTAATAAGATCGTCGTCACCGGATTGTCGATGCCGCATTCGCCTCGGTGGTATCGAGATAAATTGTGGCTGTTAAATTCAGGGCGGGGAGAGTTGGGATACGTAGATTTAGAAGCGGGTAAATTTGAGGCGATCGCATTTTGTCCGGGATACGTGCGAGGATTAACTTTTTGGGAAAATTGGGCGATTGTTGGCCTGTCGAAACCGAGAGGCGGCGATAATACTTTTAGCGGTTTAGAATTAGACGATTTGTTAGCAGCTAAAGATGCTGAACCTCGCTGCGGTATGATGGTAATTGACTTGAATACAGGGGCGATCGTGCATTGGTTGCGATTTGAAGGTATAATTACCGAACTTTACGACGTGCAGGTAATTCCAGGAGTTAAAAAGCCGATGGCTTTGGGTTTTCAAACTGAGGAAATTGCCCAGTTGATTACTTTAGAAGTTTAACAGACAGTTTCGTAGTAGGGACTTCAGTCCCTTCTTCTTTTGTGACAGGTTCGTAGTAGGGACTTCAGTCCCTTCTTATACCAATTTTAAAAAAGAATGCAACAGTGTTCTTGTCCCCCCCCTTTATAAGGGGGGGTTAGGGGGGTCAAAGATTGTAGCAGACTTTTAGAGAACTGGTATTAGGTTTTCATAACATCCGCCACAACGAAAATCTCATTCGCTGCATCCGCTGCAAAATCCGCTACCCTTCTTCGGTTTTCATAACATCCGCCACAACGAAAATCTCATCCGCTGCAAAATCCGCTACCCTTCTTCCTTCAACTATAAAATAGGGCGACAGCTAACCACAGCCGCCGCCCTAAAGATAGTTTTTCCCTATCCAAGCCTTAGCTTAAGCAGGAAGTAAAACAGTATCGATGATGTGAATAACACCATTATCAGCAGCAACATCCGCTGTGGTAACAGTAGAATCATTTACCTTGACGCCTTTGGAAGCATCGATTTTCACAGTCGAACCTTCAACCGTAGTAGCTGAAGTTAATTTGACAACATCAGCAGCCATCACTTTGCCTGAGACTACATGATAAGTCAGGATTTTTTTCAGCTTAGGAATATCCTTAAGCAATGCGTCAACAGTACCTTCGGGAAGCTTAGTAAAAGCTTCGTCAGTAGGCGCAAAAACTGTGAAGGGGCCAACGCCTGTGAGAGTATCTACTAAACCAGCAGCTTTAACGGCAGCAACTAGGGTTGTAAAAGAACCAGCCTTAACGGCAGTATCAACAATGTTAGCCAAATTAGTCACCTAGTTGTGTAATCTATTTATCAATGTAGCGCTAAAAAGTAAATTAAGCTACCTTATTTGTTCTATCTTTAGTTCAGTTTTTTGGGTGATTTTTTTTTATCAATATACCTCTAAAGATAGATAACAAAATATCAGTTTTGGTAGATGGGAAACTGTCAAGTATTAAAAGAATTTGAAAGTGCGATCGGAATTTAAGACTTCCGCAACGCGATCGAATACTCCCTGCAAATTTTGCGGTTGCGATCGGTAAAATAATCGCAAGGTCGATCGCTCTTAAAAAAATAAGGTCGATCGACTTTATTTTATTCCCTAAATTAGCATGAAATTCGCTGCTGTAAGTGAATTGGCATTTACTCCGATCGCAACACCTAATTGTTCTCCTGTCAAGAGATTTTTGATAATTGCTCCCGAAGTACATTGAGTTATTTCTAACTGTCCGAAACTCAAAGATCCGGTAAGGGCGATCGAATCTTGACCGATCGTAAAATCGGCGATCGTATCGAATCCTTGACCAGATTTTAAGACAAAAATATCGTTACCGCTACCGCCGATCGAACTATCGTTGCCTCTGCCTCCATAAAGAATATCGTCACCTTTTCCACCCAAAAGAGTATCGTTGTCTGTACCTCCGTAAATGGTATCACTTCCTTCACAACCTCCGATGAGATCTGCACCTTCATTACCACCGATCGAATCCTTACCTTCACCGCCGCAAATAGTATCCGCACCGAAATTACCAAAAGAGAAATCATCTCCTTGACTTCCTAAAATGATATCGTCACCTTTGCCTCCCAATAAAGTATCATTATTCTTACCGCCATCGATGAAATCATTATCTCGATCGCCCAAAATAAGATCGCTGCCTTCTCGCCCGTTAAGAGAGTCATTACCTTTGCCTCCGAAGATTAGATCGTTACCAAATTCGCCGAGGATGATGTCATTATCCTCATCTCCAAATAAGATGTCGTCTCCCTTACCTCCAGCGATAAAATCTAGACCTTTGTTACCGTTGAAAATATCGCTTTCCTGCCCGCCGTAGATGTTATCTTTGCCCGACTTAGCATCGAATAAATTGCCAGAATTGTTACCCATAAATACATCATTTTTTGGAGTGCCAATTTGCAATCCTGATGTGCCGAAAATCGTATTTTCAACCTCATTAGGTTGATTTAAGTTGGGATAAGTAATGTTGTCGCAGATGCAGTCGTCGTTTGGTGCAGGCGGAGGTGCGGGTGCTGGAGTTGGTGCAGGTGTTGGCGTTGGCGTTGGCGTTGGCGCGGGTGAAGGTGTAGGTGCTGGTGCAGGTGCTGGTGCTGGTGCTGGT
>JBOFTL010000606.1:0-7832 GCA_051652045.1 Microcoleus sp.
CCCCTCCTCTACCCCTCTCCCCTTCTCCCCAATCCACAGGCGCAAAATGTTGGGAATTGACAGATTGCGGGAACCGGCACCCAAACCGATAGTGTGAATTTGCATCGCTGGCGGGGGACCAAAACTCTGCGCCAAAGTACAAGCAATTGCTGTTCCCGTAGGAGTGCACAACTCGCGATCGATCCCGTTGCTGTAAACTGGCACTTGGTGCATTTCCCATAGTTTCATCACCGCCGGCGTCGGTACCGCCAGCCTACCGTGGGCCGCCTTCACCGTACCTCCCCCAGTAGGCATTGCCGAAAAGTAAAATTCCTCAATATCTAACCAATCCAAACCCAAACAAGTACCGACAATATCTACCAGTGCATCGGTAGCCCCCACCTCGTGAAAGTGCACCTCGTCAGGCGAAACTCCGTGCACGGCACCTTCTGCTTTTGCTAATTTCCGAAATATCTCTAAACTCCAAGTTTCTACACGCTTTGGCAACTTTGCAGAGACGATAATTTGCTCGATTTCCGGCAAATGGCGGTGATGGGCGTGACTCATTTCGGCATCAGTTTCGCCGTGACTGTGAGAATGTTCGTGAGAATGTTCGTGAGAATGTTCGCCGTCGTGATGGTGGTGGTAGCGTCGGTTAAAAGTTGGGGATTCGGTTTCTGTAGGATCGAGTTGGGGATTTTGGGTTTTTTGGGGCAAATCGGAAATCAAATCCACATAAACTTTAGTGGCTTGCTGAGTATTGCGGTGGACTAATTGAGCCCGCAATTGATACTCTGCCGAAATGCCCAGCAAATGCAGTTGCTGCGCGATGTAGTCTAAGGGTACGCCGGCATGGACGAGGGCACCGAGACACATATCGCCAGCGATCCCGGTAGGACATTCAAAATAAGCTATTTTATTCATAATTAACAATTAATTTCCAAGTCAATTGTTTTCCAGATAACACTCATTAACCCACCGGGCATCACCTTAATATGGCAATTATTTACGAAGTGCATCCAGTTACGCCCCAAAAAGACAGGATAGAGAAGATTAAGAGCGCCCTGCAAGATGGGGCGGTGATGCTTTATCCGACTGATACAGTTTACGCGATCGGCTGCGATCTCAATGCCAAATCTGCTGTAGAACGTGTGAGGCGGATCAAGCAACTATCCAATGATAAACCATTGACGTTTTTGTGTTCTTCCCTATCAAATATTTCGGAGTATGCCGTTGTCAGCGACGAAGCATACAGGATTGTCAAGCGATTAATTCCGGGGCCTTATACTTTTCTGCTACCGGCGACGAAGTTAGTGCCGCGTTTGGTGATGAATCCGAAACGGAAAACTACAGGAATTCGCGTGCCCGATCGAGCGATTTGTTATACGCTTGTCGAAGCATTGGGCAATCCGATTATTTCCACATCCGCCCACATCACCGCCGACTATGAAGGTGAAGCCCCGGCAGTGGCAGCAAAAGCAGCAAACTTTGGCAAAGCCGAACTGTTTGATTGTTTGGAAAAGTTAGTAGATATCATTGTCGATGATGGGTCCGATCCGGGCGATCGAGTTTCGACAATTATCGATTTGACGGAAAGCGAACCGAGTATTGTCCGTCGCGGTTTGGGATGGGAAGCGGTGGCTGGTTGGGAAATGCAATCAGTTGAGAGTTGATAGTTGACAGTTGGGAATTGGGCATGGGGCATGGGGCATGGGGCATTGGGAACTGTTCATTCTCTCACTCTCCTACTCTGCCACTCTCCCCCTCTTTTCCCTTTTCCCTCTTCCTTTTTCCCTCTTCCTTTTTCCCTCTTCCTTCTTCCCTTTTCCCTCTTCCTTTTTCCCTCTTCCCTCTTCCCTCTGCCTTCTGCCTTCTGCCTTCTGCCTTCATTAAATAGTAAAATAAAACAAGATGCTGCTAGTAAGGAACTCGCCCTATGACCGCAACAATCTCTACTCAAACCTCATCCGAAATCATTTACCTGGAAGATGACGGCAACCCCATGTCAGAAAACACCAAACAATTTGAATTAATCGTGAGAATTCAAGGTGGCATCGACGCCTTATGCAAAGATAATCCCAACGTGTTTGTTGCCGGCGATTTGCTGTGGTATCCGGTGGAAGGCAAGAACAAAATCCGTCAAGCCCCGGATATCATGGTAGTGTTTGGCAGACCAAAAGGATATAGAGGCTCCTACCAACAATGGCTAGAAGATAATATCGCCCCGCAAGTGGTGTTTGAAATTCTCTCTCCCGGCAATCGTATGGGACCGTTGTTTAAACTGTTTAATTTCTACGATGAGTATGGAGTGGAAGAGTATTATATTTACAGTCACGAGGATAATGAATTGATTGGCTGGCTGCGGACTGAGGGCAAACTCAATTATATTGAATTAATGGAAGGTTGGGTAAGTCCGCGCTTGCAAGTACGCTTTGAAACGGCGTCGGGAGATTTAGAAATTTACCAGCCCGACGGACAGAAGTTTTTGTCTTACGTGGAGTTGGCAAGGCAAAAAGAACTAACTCAGCAACAAATGGAACTAACTCAGCAACAAATGGAACAGGAACGTCAAGATAAGGAATTAGCACAGCAACAAATGGAATTAGCACAGCAAAAGGCCGATCGATTAGCTCAAAAATTGCGAGAAATGAACATCAATCCTGACGAATTGTAAGCTTTTTTGCCACAATACTGTATTTGTAGGGTGCGCACTGCGCACCTTACTTTAGCAGTAAATTAAGACATTTGCATTTGCAATAATTCTCGATCGTACATTTCCAATTCCTCCGGTTGATAGGCGAGCAATTGCAGTCGATCGCGGTGAATTTGATAGGCTCGATCGATTCTGATACGACTGAGAAAATCGAGGTCGTGGGAAATGACCAAAAGAGCGCCTTGAAACTCATTGACGCCATCCACAATCCGATCGACTGTTTCCAAATCTAGATTGTTTGTCGGTTCATCTAAAATCAGCAAATCGATTTGAGAAATACCGATCTCAGCTAAAGCCAACCGCGCTAATTCACCGCCACTTAATGCCGATGCTGGTTTATTTACTTCATCATTAAAAAACAGAAAATGTCCTAACTGCTGTCGGAGTAATTGATAGTCTAAATCGGGATTTGCCGATCGCATATTTTCTAAAACTGTCAGAGTTCGATCGACTGTTTCATAGTTTTGGTCGAGATATACCGCTTGCATCGCAGATTTTACGGCAACTTCACCGGATTCTAAAATTGCGCTACTTCGCTTTGTGCTTCCTTTCCGATTATGATTACCAAACAGACAAGAAGTCTTTTCTCGATCGACTTTTTGAAAACGGTTAATTTCTAGAATAGCCTGAAGCAAACAGGATTTTCCCGAACCGTTTTTTCCGGCGATCGCAATTCGCGAGTCAGATGCTACGTGCAACTGAATATTTTCGATTAAGACGCGATCGCCCAATTTTAAATCGGCACCTTGAATGTCGATTAAATTTTTATGTTTGTGACTGCATTCTTCTAGTTTAACATGAGTTGATTTGACCGTTTTGATTTTAGTTTCCGTAAATCGATCGGTGGCTTTAGCGACGGCAAGTTCGTGTTTTTTCTTGGCAATTCCTGCGGTAACTTGAGCCGATCTTTTGCGCGCATTAGCGACAATTGTAGGAAGAGTAGCAGCGCTTTTTTTACCTTGCTGGCGAGAGTGAGCGGCTCGCTGCTGTTCTTTCGCTGCCGATATTTGTGCTTGCTTGAGTTCTTTTCTGGCTGTTTCACGGGCGCGCAAAGCACTTTCACGTTCGATTTGTTTTTGCGATCGATAAAACGAGTAATTGCCGCCGTAAACCTTTAATTCCGCTGGCGTTAATTCCCAAATCGTACCGACAGTGCGATCGAGAAAAAACGGCTTGTGGGAAACAATGACAGCAGCACCAGAAAATTCTTGTAATGCTGTTTGCAACTGCGCTAACCCTACTAAATCTAAATGATTTGTTGGTTCATCTAACAGCAGAATATCCGGCTGTTTTGCTAAGGCAATTGCCAACCAAAGTTTTGTCAATTCTCCACCGCTGAGACTGGCGATAGATTGAGACAGCGAGATTTCCTGTGCCAATCCAAACTTCTCCTCTACCAACGCCGTCACCGCCCACCATTCATCAGTATGAGTACCGATCCAATCCAGTACCGATTCCTGGGATGCGGACAGATTCAAAGTACCGATTTGAGGCAAATAATAAATACTGCCAGCACTGCAAACAGTACCAATTTGCGGAGTTAATAATCGGGCAAGTAACTTGAGTAATGTCGATTTACCGCTGCCGTTGGGGCCGACTAAACCGATGCGAGAGCCTTCATGAATTGCAACTGCGATGTTTTTGAATAAAACCCGCGTAGCTGCAACTTCGTAAGTTAAATTAGTCGCATTGAGAATTGCTTTCTTTTGCATATTTCTGCTCCATCTTGGTTTGCCGAGCTCTCCTGTAGTGAAAGAGGCTCGATCGCATTTTCATCAAGAAGTTGCAGCCCAATTCCAACGTCTGGCGCTCGCAATTTCTGGGGCGCGGAATGTTCTGTATCGATCGGAAGAGGCTAGCAACCAGCAGAAATTCTCATGGTAGTAAATCCTGATAAATTACACGTAACTACAATATAGTACACCAACGGGCGATCGTCAAGTAAGTAGAAGGGAGAGGGGGAGATTTTAGATTGGGAGATTTAGTAATTCTCAATTCTCAATTCCCAATTTCCAATTCCTAATTATTTAGAATAAAATAAAACAAGATGCTGCTAGTAAAATATTCATCCTATGACTGCCACAATCTCTACTCAAACCCCTCCACAAATCATCTACCCAGAAAATGACGGCAACCCCATGTCTGACAACACCAAACAATTTCAATTAATTATGAGAATTCAAGGCGGCATTGACGCCTTATACAAAGATAATCCCAACGTGTTTGTTGCTGGCGATTTGCTGTGGTATCCGATCGAAAATGATAACAAAACCCGCCAAGCGCCCGATATCATGGTGGTATTTGGCAGGCCCAAGGGCGACAGAGGTTCCTACCAACAGTGGCTGGAAGATAATATTGCCCCGCAAGTGGTTTTTGAAATAATTTCTCCTGGAAACCGCATGAAAGCAATATTTAAAATTTTAAATTTTTACCAGAAGTATGGAGTCGAAGAATATTATGTCTACGATCCAGAGGATAATGAATTAATAGGTTGGCTGCAAACTGACGGAGAACTCAATTATATTGAATCGATCGAAGGTTGGGTAAGTCCGCGCTTGCAAGTACGTTTTGAAACTGCATCGGGAGACTTGGAAATTTATCAGCCAGACGGACAAAAGTTTTTGTCTTATGTAGAATTGGCAAGGCAAAAAGAATTAGCGCAGCAACAAATGGAACTAACCCAGCAACAAATGGAACAGGAACGTCAAGACAAAGAATTAGCACAGCAAAAAGTCGATCGACTCGCTCAAAAATTAAGAGAAATGAACATCAATCCCGACGAATTGTAAAGCCGTCCCGAGAAAAGTAAAAAGTTTTTATGATGGCATTTAAATCTCCATCATAAAAACTTCGAGAGCGACTGTCATCAGTCATCAGTCATTAGTTAGTAGTTAGTAGTCAACTATCAACTATCAACTATCAACTATCAACTCTTTTCTACCTTAACTCCTTTCCAAAAAGCAATGTAGCCAGCAATATTTTTAGCTGCATCCTTCGGAGTTGGATAGTACCAAGCAGCATCTTTGTTAACTTCTCCGTTAACCTCAACGCTGTAATAACTGGCAACACCTTTCCAGCCGCAAGTAGTGTGAGTGCTGCTATCCTTGAAATACTCGCGGTTGATGGCGTCGGGGGGGAAGTAATAGTTATTTTCTACGACTTCGCATTTATCGCTTTCGGCCAAAACGGCACCATTCCAAATTGCTTTCGGCATCGGTTACTTTGTTTGAGGATTTGATAATTTTAATTATTGTAACTGAATTTTGCCCGAGATGTAGGGGTGCGCAGTGCGCACCTTACTAATATAAATGTAGGGTGCGCACTGCGCACCTTACCAACATCAGCAGGACATCAAACCCTATGAATATAAAAATCTTGTGATTTTAACTGAATTCGATCGCCCGCAGCATACAATAATATAGAAGTCAATTAAAACTACTGCAAATGTCAGGGTCGATTCCACCAACATTTACTCAACCCCGATCGCTCGAACAAGCACTCAAACATTTTTTTGGCTACGACTGTTTTCGTCCGGGACAGCGAGAAATTGTCGAAGCTGCTCTCGAAAAACGGGATATGATGATTGTCATGCCTACAGGCGGTGGCAAATCTTTGTGCTTTCAATTACCTGCTTTGTTGAAACCGGGATTGTGCGTGGTGGTTTCGCCGCTGATTGCTTTGATGCAAGACCAAGTAGAAGCATTGCAGGATAACGGAATTGGTGCGACTTTTCTCAACAGTACCTTGAGCGGAATCGAAGCTCGATCGCGCGAAACAGCTATTCTTAACGGTAAGATTAAATTGCTTTATGTTGCGCCCGAAAGATTGCTGGGCGAGAGATTTTTACCCTTCTTAGATATAGTCGCAGAAAAGTTAGGAATTTCCGCATTTGCGATCGATGAAGCGCACTGCGTTTCCGAGTGGGGACACGATTTTCGCCCGGAATACCGGCAGATGCAACAAGTGCGCGATCGCTACCCGGATATTCCAATTATGGCATTAACTGCCACAGCTACCGAGCGCGTCCGCCAAGATATCATCCAACAGTTAAATCTTCGAGATCCGTTCGTCCATGTCGCCAGCTTCAACCGTCCAAATTTATACTATGAAGTCCGCGACAAAACCAAGCGCACTTTCGCTGAAGTTTTGCAAATTATCCAGCAAAAAGGCGGTTCGGGAATCGTCTACTGTCTCAGCCGCAAACGAGTTGAAGAAGTTGCTTACAAATTGCAGCAAAGCGGCATCCAAGCTTTACCCTATCATGCGGGGATGAACGATGTCGATCGGGCCGAAAATCAAACTCGCTTCATCCGCGACGACGTGCAGGTAATGGTCGCTACAATTGCCTTCGGGATGGGCATCAACAAACCCGACGTGCGGTTTGTCATTCACTACGATTTGCCCAAAAATCTAGAAGGATACTATCAAGAATCAGGGCGCGCGGGACGCGATAACGAACCATCTCACTGTACCTTATTTTTCGGTTACGGCGATGTCAAAACCATCGAATACATCATCGAGCAAAAACCAGACCCGCAAGAACAACGTATTGCCAAACAGCAGTTGCGGCAGGTAATTAACTATGCTGAATCGAGCGAATGCCGCCGCACGATTCAGTTAAGTTATTTCGGCGATTTGTTCCCCGGAAACTGCGGTCAGTGCGACAACTGCTGCGCAAAAAAGCCTGTAGAAGACAGGACTTTGGATGCGATGAAATTTCTATCTTGCGTGGCGCGATGCAAAGAGAAATTCGGCATGAATCATATAATAGATGTGTTGCGCGGCTCGAAAAATCAGAAAGTTTTGCAGTACCAACACGATCGACTTTCTACTTACGAAATTGGGAAAGATCGCAGTGCAGAAGAATGGAAAATATTAGCTCGATCGCTCTTACATCAAGGATTGTTAGAGGAAAGAACCGACGGATTTCCTACTTTGAAATTGAACGATCGCAGTTGGGAAATCATGAAAAGACAGCGGACATTTGAAATGGCCGTAGAACCGAAACGAGATGTGCCGGGAAAAACCCGTTCTTTAGCAATAGAAGTTTCCACATTATTTGCCTTGCTGCGAACCCTGCGCAAACAAATTGCCGACGAACAACAAGTACCGCCTTATGTAGTTTTTCCCGATAAAAGCT